>NZ_JBQCVO010000005.1:0-152766 GCF_051958295.1 Neisseria sp. P0014.S002
ACTCGCCTACGACGAACTCGACCGCCTCATCGGCGAAACCACCGTCCACAACGGCCAAAGCGCCACCGTAGGCTACCGATACGACCCGTTGGGCAACCGCATCCGCACCATCCTGCCCGACGGCCGCCCTATCGATTACCTGTATTACGGCAGCGGACACCTGCACCAAATCAGCCTCGACGGCGAAGTCATCACCGACATCGAACGCGACAAACTGCACCGCGAAATCCAAAGGACGCAGGGCAGCATCAGCAGCCTGTACGACTACGACCCTATGGGTCGTCTGAAAAGCCAGCGTACCGTCTGGAGCGGCACACCAACACTCCGCGGCAAACAAAACCTGTTGGCCGGCGGCGCCGTCAACCGCCGCTACGCCTACGACAAAGCCGGCAACCTGATCCAAAGCGCCAACCAAAGAAGCGGCGTCCTTAATTATGTTTACGACAAAATCGGACGCATTCAAGAAGCCCGCAACAGCCAAACCGACCGCAGCGAAACCTTCACCTTCGACCCCGCCCACAACATCCTTTCCGACAAAGCAGCCGAAGGGAAGGGCAAAGGCAGTAACCTTGTCAGTGGCAACCGCCTCAAAGAATACAACGGCATCGAATACACCTACGACGCCTTGGGCAACCTGATTTACCGCCAGCTGCCCGACGGCGAGAACCAATATTACCAATACGATTTAGAAAACCAACTCGTCCGCGCCGAAATCAAAAAGCCCGCCGGCAATACCGAGATCTGGGAATATGCCTACGACCCGTTCGGACGACGCCTGAGTAAGGAAAGAAAAGACAAACTTGCCTGGACGAGTACCGACCCGAAACGCACCCACTTCGTCTGGGACGGAACGCGATTACTTCAGGAGTACACCTACAAAGGCAGCTACACCTATATCTACACCGACCAAGACAGCTACGAACCGCTGGCGCAAATCTTTGATAACGCCAAAGACGGCAAACAATACATCGCCTATTTCCACAACGACCAAATCGGCATACCGAGAGAGATGACCGACATCCATGGTAATCTCTTATGGTACGGCGAATACACCGCATGGGGTCGTCTGAAAAAAGATGAACGCGTCTATCGGAATGCCCATCAGCCGTTCAGATTGCAAAACCAGTACTTCGATGAAGAGACCGGGCTGCATTACAACCTGATGCGGTATTACGAGCCTGAGGCCGGGCGGTTTATGAATCAGGACCCGATTGGGTTGTTGGGTGGGGATAATTTGTATTTGTTTGCACCGAATATGCAGACTTGGATTGACTCATTAGGATTAAGCGGAAAGTTAACAATTTATTCTGATACACATGATTTTGTAGGACATGCATTTATTGGATTAGAAAAAAATGGCAGAACTCAATATATAGGTCAATGGCCTGGAGGAGAAGGGTTTAGATATAATTCAAAAGATATTACTAGTATTTTGGTTAGTGATATGGGGGGAACTATGAGTTTTAATGATACGAGGTATTTAGATAGTAAGTATTTGGTATCAAGAAGTTATGATTTGAATGATGATCAAATGAAAAAGGTTGAGTCCTATATAAGGGACTTTAATAACAAAAATACAGAAACTTCTGGATATAATTTACGAAATAGGCAGTGTGCAAGTTTTGCATATGGAGCAAGTCAAGCTGCTGATATTAAAGAAATGAAAATGTCTGGTTGGGTTACTCCTGCTTCGTTAGCTAAGAAAATTAATAAATTAAATGGTAAATAAATTATGAAATCTATTTTAAGTTCTATTTTATCTCTAATAGTATCCTCCTCTTCTAATTTACCTTATGTTTCACATTACTCGTATGATTTTCAACATGGCTGGTTAAATATAATTTTATCAGAATATAATAGTCAAAAAACTTGTGGAGATATAGGTATAAGTAATAATGAGTTACAATATAAGCTTTTTTGTGGGAAAGAAAATGGAAAAGGAATGATTCCGTTAAGTAAAATAAAATTCAAATATGAGAAAGATATTTTTTCTGCTCAAAGTATTATAAGTGGAAAAATATTTTTTTCAGTTAAATGTACACAAGAGCAATACAGATATATAGAAAAATATATTAAGAAATAAACAGCAAGCAGTAGCCCGCATGAAACCACCAATTCCGATGTAGAGTGCGAACGGTACGCACGCACGCGGTTTCTGTTTTTCAGACGACCTCACTATCTTCTTTGAGGTCGTCTGAACCATTTGTTCTTTAACAATCTCATTAGCAGTTAACATAGAGGTCGTCTGAAAACTAACTTTCAGGCGACCTTCATCTTATTTCGTCAAAAATGTGCGTACGAAAGGGTTTTCATATCATACTGCTGCCTTTGAAATAGAATAAAAGGCGTATATAAAATCATGTGGGAGAATGATTTCAGAAACTAAACGGCAGGGATTAATTTCTAGGAAACAGGCAGCAAGACTGCGTAGAATTATTGGTAAATGTTCCTAATTTTATTAATGTAAATATATTGGAAAGGGTTAATATGACATACTTGATTAAGCCATATGAATCAATTGGTGATTTTGTATTTGGTACTTCTCTTGAGGAAATACAAGAAAAACATGGAAAACCAGCAAGAATGGTTGAAGATAATATTATGAATAATAAGGTGGAATATAGGAATGCTTGTGAGTTAGTTTATGAAAACGATAAATTGGTTTATGGATATTGCTTAAAAGATTCTAATCCCATATTAGGAGATATTGATATATTTAAAAATTCAATCGAAGACCTTAAAGCTATCGATTCAGAATTTATCGAAGGAAAAAAATATATTCTTTTTAAGAATCTCGGGATTTGTATAGGAGGTATGACAGGAAAAAAAATTCCTGAAGGCAAGTTATTAATTGCATTTGATAAAAATCACTTTGATTTTTTTGAATGTTTTATCGAGGTGTAATCGAACTGTAGCCAATGAAGCTTCCAATTCCGATGTAAAGTAAGTCATAACCTGCACAAAATCTTCAGTCATGACGTAGAGTGTGTGCGGTACGTACGTACGAGGTTTTTTGGTTTATTAGACGGCCTCAATACCTCTTTGAGGCCGTCTGAAATATTGGTTCTTTAATAATCTACTAAAAGCATTTATTATTATATATCCAATAATCATAATTTAAGGGAAACGTTCATGGCGTGGCGGTTTGTGTTACCTGCTTGGGTGGTTGGTGTAGTGCTTTCGTTTGCGTTGCCGTTTGTGCCGCCATGGTGGACTTGGTTGTCTGTAATCATTGGCGCGCTTGCGTTGTGTCGAAAATTTGCTGTGGCTTGGTTGGCGTTGGCCGTCTGCATGGGCATGGCGTTTGGTGTGTGGCGGACAGGGCTGGTGTTGGCCGGGCAATGGCCTGTAGGGGAGGTGGCGGCTAAAGTTTTGATGGTTGAAGTGGCGGATATGCCGCGTGATGATGGTCGGCGCGTGCAGTTTGCGGCGAGGGCTTGGGATGAGCGTGGGCAGGCTTTTGATTTGATGTTGTCGGATTATCAGCGGCGTGATTGGGCGGTGGGCAGTCGGTGGTCTGTATCGGCGCGGGTAAGGCCGGTGATCGGTGAAGTGAATGTGCGCGGTTTGAACCGTGAAACATGGGCTTTGGCCAATGGTATCGATGGCATGGGTACTTTGGGGCGCGACAGGAAACTCGTGCGGCAAGGCGGCGGTTTTGGTTTGGCTAATATGCGTGATGCGGTAAGCCGAAGTTGGCAGGGAACGGCGGACAAATATCCTGAGTTTTCAGACGGCATAGGGCTGATGCGTGCTTTGAGTATTGGCGAGCAATCGGCGTTGCGACCGCCTTTGTGGCAGGCATTCCGGCCGTTGGGGCTGACGCACTTGGTCAGTATTTCGGGCTTGCATGTGACGATGGTGGCGGTATTGTTTGCCTGGCTGATTAAGCGAATTTTCCGTTATTCGCCGTGGATTCCGGCGAAACCGCGTGTGTGGATATTGGCCGGCGGTGTTGCCGGGGCTTTGTTTTATGCACTTTTGGCCGGTTTTTCCGTGCCGACGCAACGCAGTGTGTTGATGTTGGCTGCGTTTGCGTGGGCATGGTGGCGCGGCAGTGGCGGCTCGGGTTGGACGGCATGGTGGCAGGCTTTGGCCGTTGTTTTGTTGTTGGACCCGTTGGCCGTATTGGGTGTGGGAACGTGGTTGTCTTTCGGTTTGGTTGCTGCTTTGATTTGGGTTTCATCAGGCCGTCTGAAAGAGTCGGGCTGGCGTTTGGCAGTACGGGGGCAATGGGCGGCAACGGTATTGTCGGTGGTATTGCTGGGCTATTTGTTTGCTTCGTTACCTTTGCTCAGTCCGTTGGTCAATGCGCTGGCTATTCCTTGGTTTTCTTGGGTGTTGACGCCGTTGGCTTTGCTGGGTTCGGTTTTCCCGTTTGAACTTGTCCAGTTGGTAGCGGCATTTTTGGCGGAATATACTTTACGCGGTTTGGTATGGCTGGCTACGGTATCGCCTGAATTTGCCGTCGCAGCGGCGCCTGTGCCTTTGTTGGTGTTGGCGATGATGGCGGCTTTGCTGTTATTGTTGCCTAAAGGAATGGGCTTGAAACCTTGGGCATGTTTGGTTTTATTGGGTTTTGTGTTTTACCGTCCTGCCAAGTTGGAAGAAGGGGTGGCAAGGGTTACGGTGATGGATGCAGGACAAGGTTTGTCGGTGTTGATACAAACGCGTAATCGTAATCTTTTGTTTGATACGGGAACGGAGCAAGTGGCGCAAACAGGTATTGTGCCGAGTTTGAATGCTATGGGTGTGCGCCGTTTGGACAGCTTGATTTTGTCGCACCATGATATTGACCATGACGGCGGTTTTCAAAGTGTATCGGCTGTCGGTACCGATAAATTGCTTGCCGGACAACCTGAGTTTTATCCGAATGCAGAGTTTTGCCAAGAAGACAAATGGCAATGGGACGGCGTAGATTTCGAGTTGCTCAGGCCGTCTGAAAATACGGGCAAGGAAGATAACGACCAGAGCTGCGTATTGCGTGTCGTGGCAAACGGCAAAGCCTTGTTGATAACCGGCGATTTGGGCATGAAGGGCGAGGCCGGTTTGATTGAGAAATACGGCAATGCGCTGTATAGCCAAGTGTTGGTATTGGGACATCACGGCAGCAGCACGGCTTCATCAGGCAGCTTTCTGCATACAGTTTCGCCGCAATATGCCGTAGCATCCAGCGGCTATGCCAATGCCTACAAACATCCGACCGTTGCCGTACAAAATCGTGTCCGTGCGCACGGCATTACTTTGTTGAGAACGGATTTGTCAGGTGCATTGGTGTTTGTTTTGGGGCAAGATGATGTGTTCCGAGGCCGTCTGAAAAAGGACAAGTTTTATTGGCAGAAGAAACCGTTTGAGTAAAAAGGATAAAAGGCCGTCTGAAAGACTTTCTCAGACGGCCTTGATATTTTTGTTTGATGGGCATTATCCAAATTTTGTGTGAATCCAATTGTGGATAGTTTGGTTTGATTATTGATAATAAAGAATAAACTAAATTTGATTAAATAATAGGCAAATAGAAAAGAGAAAAATAATTACAAAGTTATTAGTAATTATCGGTATGATATTCTGTATATCAAGCAGAGCCTAAAGCAGCACAGAGTTCGTGCGTTTCTACAACGAAGATGCTGCGCAGCTGACGGCCGCCAATATTATCGGCTGATGGTTGTTTTGAAGTTTAAGGCCGTCTGAACTTGATATTTCATGTTCAGACGGCCTTAAACTTTGTGTTTGTTAACTATATAATATCCGACCCATTTGTTTAAAAAGGCCATCGCCATGAACACCATACGCACCAAAATTTGCGGTATTACCCAACCTGAAGACGCACTGGCTGCGGCCGAATTGGGTGCGGATGCCATCGGGCTGGTGTTTTACGCCAAGAGTAAACGGGCTGTGAGTATTGAGCAGGCGCAGGCGGTTGTGAGAAATTTGCCGCCGTTTGTATCGGTGGTGGCCTTGTTTGTGAATGAAAACGAGCAAACCATCCGTGAGATTTTGCGTCAGGTGCCGATAGATGTGATTCAGTTTCACGGCGATGAGGACGATGATTTTTGCCGTCGGTTTGACCGCCCGTATTTGAAGGCCGTGCGCGTACAGTCCGCTGCCGATATTCAGACGGCCTGTGCCAAATTTCCGAATGCCCGCGCTTTGCTGTTTGATGCCTATCATCCGACCGAGTACGGCGGTACGGGACAAAGTTTCGACTGGACCATGTTGCACGGCAATATCGGCAAACCATGGATACTTGCCGGCGGATTGACTGCGGAAAACGTTGCCGAAGCGGTGAAAATCAGTGGCGCGGCGGCGGTGGATGTGTCCGGCGGCGTTGAAATCTCCGGCGGGGTTAAGAGCAGGGAGAAAATGGCGGCGTTTATTCAGGCGGTAAAGGCCGTCTGAAAATTTGTTTGAATGAAAAGCAACCGGAATACAGCTATGCAAGAGCCAATCGTTGAGTCCCATCCCTTCGCAGCCTTGTTGCCGCCGCAGGCAACGGTCATGATGATGGGGACGTTTCCGCCTAAAGAAGAAAAACACGCAATGCAGTTTCATTATCCGAATTTTCAAAACGATATGTGGCGCGTGTATGGGCTGGTGTTTTTCGGCGATGCGGCGCATTTTCAAAAGCCGGGAGAAAAGGCGTTTGATGCCGATAAAATCAAAGCGTTTTTAAGTGAGAAGGGGATTGCATCCTGTCCGACTGTATTGAAGGCGATACGCGAACATGGCAATGCTTCGGATAAGTTTTTAAAAGTGATAGAAACCGTCGATTTGGTGGCAGTATTGGCGCAAATGCCTGAGTGCTGCCATCTTTGTACCACCGGCGGCAAGGCAACCGAAGTTTTGTTGGAGATTCAAGGAAACGGCATGAAAATGCCGAAGACAGGTGAAACAGTACCGTTCCCTTATGCAGGACGTGATTTGACCCTAACGCGCCTGCCTTCGACTTCGCGTGCCTATCCTTTAAGTTTGGCAAAAAAAGCGGCGGCATATCGGGCTTTTTTTGAAACGGCTGGATTGACTGTTTTTCAGGAGTAGAGCGATGGACCGTTATGAAATCTCTTTAATGACGTTTATGGCTTTGTGGTGGCTTTTTAATGTCGTCTCAGTGTGGCTGAAGGCCAAACAATGGCATATCAAGGTATTGTTGGGCGGAACGCTTTTGTATGTGATACAAATATCTGCAGTCATTATGTCTGTTAACGGCCTTAATTGGATATTTTTGAACGTAAGCACTATAAATACCAATGAGTTGATTATTGCTTTGCTGGTGCTTAACTTTTTGGGTTGGTGGTTGCTGGCGCTGTGGTTGGGGATGTTGGCTTTAAAAATATGCCTGAGAAACAAAAGCGAAGAAAAACATATTGCGCCGCCGTTGGGTACGGCATTGGTTGCAACATCGAGCTGTACGCTGTTGTTTCTATTTTGTCTGCTGATATTATTATTCAATTAGTTGCCGACAAGATGAATGGAAAACGGCTATAATTGCTGACAATTTTACTTTCAGACGGCCTTGTACTGAATCAGGCCGTCTGAAACCATAAAACGAACAAGGAAAAATCCCATGAAAAATTATCACGCTCCCGACGAGAACGGCTTTTTCGGCGAACACGGCGGCCTGTACGTTTCCGAAACCCTGATTCCGGCTTTGCAAGAATTGGCAGAAGCCTATAAAGCAGCGAAAGAAGATCCTTCATTTTGGGAAGAGTTCCGCCATGATTTGAAACACTATGTCGGCCGTCCTAGCCCTGTTTACCATGCCGCGCGATTGTCCGAGCATTTGGGCGGCGCGCAAATCTGGCTGAAGCGTGAAGATTTGAACCACACCGGCGCGCACAAAGTCAACAATACCATCGGTCAGGCATTGCTCGCCCGCCGCATGGGTAAAAAACGCGTGATTGCCGAGACCGGCGCGGGTCAGCATGGCGTGGCTTCTGCTACTGTTGCAGCACGCTTCGGCATGACTTGCGACGTGTACATGGGTGCGGACGATATCCAACGTCAAATGCCCAACGTGTTCCGCATGAAATTATTAGGTGCGAACGTGGTCAGCGTGGACAGCGGCAGCTGTACTTTGAAAGACGCGATGAACGAAGCCATGCGCGAATGGGTGGCGCGTGTAGACGATACGTTCTACATCATCGGCACTGCCGCAGGCCCTGCTCCGTATCCCGAAATGGTGCGCGATTTCCAATGCGTGATCGGCAATGAAGCCAAAGAACAAATGCTGGAAGCCATCGGCCGCCAACCTGATGTTGCCGTTGCCTGTGTGGGCGGCGGCTCCAATGCCATCGGTTTGTTCTACCCCTATATCGAAGAAGAAAACGTACGTCTGGTCGGTGTAGAAGCCGGTGGTTTGGGTGTGGATACGCCTGACCACGCCGCACCGATTACCAGCAAAGCCCCTATCGGCGTATTGCACGGCTTCCGCAGCTACCTGATGCAGGACGAAAACGGCCAAGTTTTGGGTACGCACTCCGTTTCCGCAGGCTTGGATTACCCCGGCATCGGCCCGGAACACAGCCATTTGAACGACATCAGCCGCGTGGAATACACCGTTGCCGAAGACGACGAAGCACTTGAAGCCTTTGACTTGCTCTGCCGTTTCGAGGGCATTATTCCTGCGCTGGAATCCAGCCATGCCGTTGCTTGGGCGGTGAAAAACGCACCGAAAATGAGTAAAGACCAAGTGATTTTGGTTAACCTCTCCGGTCGTGGCGACAAAGACATCAATACCGTGGCAAAACTCAAAGGCATTGAGTTGTAAGCCTTATTGATTGAGCAGTAAAGGCCGTCTGAAAAAGCTGGATTTCAGTCTTTCAGACGGCCTTTGTTTCCGTAATGATTCAGCGTAGTATTTTATCCGCGCAAACTCTATCAAGTATCGGCGGCTAAGGAAATTTATCCTTTTAAACCGAGCTTGTACGCTTTCTAAACCGATTATTCAAGTTATCCATCACCATGAAACATTTAGCAATCCATCTAAAACTATTGGGCATGGCGGCGTTTTGGGGCGCATCTTGGCCGATGGGGCGGATGCTGGGACAAGCGCTGCCGCCTTTAACGGGCGGTATGCTACGCTTTTTGACGGCGGCAATCTTGCTTTTAGGCTGG
Source organism: Neisseria sp. P0014.S002 (assembly GCF_051958295.1). Lineage (NCBI taxonomy): Bacteria > Pseudomonadati > Pseudomonadota > Betaproteobacteria > Neisseriales > Neisseriaceae > Neisseria > Neisseria sp. P0014.S002. The sequence goes on from NZ_JBQCVO010000005.1 coordinate 9,112, forward strand.
CTGTTTGCACGGTATCGGTTGCGTACTTTGGCAGTTTTGTCGCGCAAACAATGGCTTGGATTGGCACTGGCGGCGGCATTCGGCGTTTTTGGTTTTACCGTATTGTCTATGCTGGGTTTGCAACGGATTCCTGCTTCAAGGGCGACAGTGTTGGTTACGTTCAATCCTGTGTTGACGATGTTTTTTGCGGCTTTGCTATTTGGCGAGAAACTCAACGGCAAGATTGTGTCGGGCATGTTGTTGGCAGTGGCAGGCTCGATATGGGCGGTTACACATGGCGAGATTGCGGCATTTTTGTCGGGCGACGGAATAGGGTGGGGCGAAGTGCTGGTGTTTTGCAGCCTTTGCTGCTTGGTTACTTATACGATGATAGGCAGGGCGGTGTTGCGGGGGATTGATGCGCTGACGGTCACCGTGGCCACCGCTTGGATGGGTGCAATGATGTTGTTGCCGCCTGCGTTGATTTCAGACGGCCTGCCGTTTGGTATGCTTGCCGAAATGGATGGTAGGGGCTGGTTTGCTTTGATTGGCTTGTCTGTCGGCGCAACGGTATTGAGCTATGCGTGGTATTTTGAAGGCGTGAAGACTTTGGGCGCAGGCAGCGCGGCGGCGTACATCACTTTGGTGCCGGTATTCGGCATTTTGTGTTCCGCTTGGTTTTTGGGCGAAGCATTGCATGTTTCCTTGGTTGCCGGCTGTTTGGCGGCAGTGGTCGGATTGGCGTTGATGCAGTACGGAAGACGTGCCGTCTGAAATAGAAAATATGTTATATAATAATGAGACTAATCAAACCATTGTTTTAAACATGTCTGAACATTCTTCCCTGCTTGATTTCGACCGCGTCCATCTGCTCCATCCCTATACATCCATGACCAACCCTTTGCCTGTTTATCCGGTGCGCCGTGCGGAGGGTGTGCACATCGAATTAGCGGACGGCACTCGGCTGATTGACGGGATGTCGTCTTGGTGGTGTGCGATACACGGCTACAATCATCCTGTTTTGAATCAGGCGGTTGAGGTGCAGATTAAGCAGATGTCGCATGTGATGTTCGGCGGTTTGACGCATGAGCCTGCGGTAGAACTGGGCAAGTTGTTGGTCGGGATTTTGCCGCAGGGGCTGGACCGTATTTTTTATGCGGATTCGGGTTCGGTTTCGGTGGAAGTCGCGCTGAAGATGGCGGTGCAATACCAGCAGGCGCGGGGGTTGACCGCAAAGCAGAATATCGCGACGGTGCGGCGCGGGTATCACGGTGATACTTGGAACGCGATGTCCGTCTGCGATCCGGAAACGGGGATGCACCATATTTTCGGCAGTGCTCTACCGCAGCGTTATTTTGTCGATAATCCGAAAAGCCGTTTCGACGATGAATGGGACGAGGCGGATTTGCAGCCTGTTCGCGCCTTGTTTGAAGCGCATCATGCGGATATCGCCGCCTTTATTTTGGAGCCGGTCGTGCAGGGCGCGGGCGGTATGTATTTTTATCATCCGCAGTATCTTCGCGGTTTGCGCGATTTGTGCGACGAGTTTGATATCGTGTTGATTTTTGATGAAATCGCCACCGGATTTGGGCGCACGGGCAAGATGTTTGCCTGCGAACACGCGGATGTCGTGCCGGATATTATGTGTATCGGCAAGGGCTTGAGCGGCGGCTATATGACGCTGGCGGCGGCAATCACTTCGCAAAAAGTCACCGAAACGATTTCGCGCGGCGAAGCGGGCGTGTTCATGCACGGGCCGACGTTTATGGCGAACCCGCTGGCGTGTGCCGTTGCCTGCGCTTCGGTCAAACTGCTTTTGTCCCAAGATTGGCAGGCAAATATCCGCCGCATCGAAAGCATCCTGAAAGGTCGTCTGAAAACCGCATGGGACATTCGCGGCGTGAAAGACGTGCGCGTTTTGGGTGCCATCGGGGTGATCGAGCTGGAAAAAGGTGTGGATATGGCGTGTTTTCAAGCAGATTGCGTGGCGCAGGGCATTTGGGTGCGCCCGTTCGGCAGGCTGGTATATCTGATGCCACCTTACATCATTTCAGACGGCCTTTTGACCGAAATTGCCGATAAAACCGTGCAAATTTTGAGGGAACACAGCAAATGAAAGGCGTTTACTTCGTCAGCGGCATTGATACGGACATCGGCAAAACTGTCGCCACCGGCGTGTTGGCAAAACAATTATTGCAGCAGGGCAAAAACGTGATCACGCAAAAACCCGTGCAAACCGGTTGCCAAAACATCGCCGACGACATCGCCGTCCACCGCAAAATCATGGGCATACCCATGCAGGAAGTCGACAAACAAGGGCTGACCATGCCCGAAATCTTCAGCTATCCCGCCTCTCCCCATCTCGCCGCCCGTCTTGATGGCAGGGCTTTAGACTTGGACAAAATCCGTACCGCTACTCAAGAGTTGGCGACGCAATACGAAATCGTCTTGGTCGAAGGCGCGGGCGGTTTGATGGTGCCGCTGACGGAAAATCTGTTGACCATTGATTATATTCAGCAACAGGCTTATCCCGTCATCCTCGTTACCAGCGGACGGCTCGGCAGCATCAACCACACCCTGCTCAGCTTCGCCGCGCTCAAACAATATGGCATTCAGTTGCACAGCCTGATTTTCAACCATATTCACGACAGCAAAGATGAAACTGTTGCCGGAGATACCTTGGAATATCTTAAAGGCCGTCTGAAAGATGAGTTTCCCGAAGCCAAATGGCAGGAGTTGGCCAAGACAGAGGTGTCAGATGGAGCTTGATATACCGCGTGGCACGCTTTGTTCACATGCCAAAGCTTCAAGTCTTTTGCCGTTTAAGGTCGGACATCTACTGACCGTTTCTTCGCTAACCGCTGCTTTACGCGCTTCCGGTAAGGATTTTTCAGTTGAGCCTGTGTATTTGGGTTTGACGAAGGGTGCGGAAAACGGAGACGAAATCTTTGTGCGCGATGTTTTGCTCAAACTGGACGGTGAAACAGTGATACAAGCCAGAAGCGCGTGCCGACCAGACAGCAGTCTATGGACAGAATTATTAGATTGCGGAACGCAGCCTTTGGGCGAGCGCCTGTTTGACGGTACATTGCCGTTGAAACGTTCGGATTTTGAGTTTCTTCGTTTTGAAAATTCCGACCATCCATCTTTCAGACGGCCTGTGACCGCGCGCCGTTCGTATTTCGATTGGAACGGCGAAACTTTAGAATTAACAGAATATTTCTTATTGAAATTAATAGATTTATATCGCTAAGGCCGTCTGAAAATAAAACCGATTACCGATATTTGTCATATTTTTGTTATAATACAATAAATTAAATTGTTAAGATCTGTTTAATTTCAGACGGCAATAAATTATAATAAGAGTTAAGGCTCTAAAAAGCCTTTCCTTCCGAATCGACACATAAACAACGACACATTACATCAATGAACATAAGGCGCTTTTTCTTACAAATTCTACCGCGTTACGCTGTCGGACGGATGGTGATATACGCCAAGCTGATGCGCGTCGACAAACCCATTGGTACACTGCTTTTGCTGTGGCCGACTTATTGGGCATTGTGGATTGCGTCTAAAGGCGTTCCCGATGCGGATATTTTTATTGCCTTTACCGCAGGCACATTTCTGATGCGCAGCGCAGGTTGCGTCGTGAATGATTTTGCCGATCGCAATTTTGACGGCGCAGTAGAGCGCACCAAAAACCGCCCGTTTGCCAAAGGTTTGGTTTCCAAAACCGAAGCGCTGCTTTTGACCGTCATGCTGTGTCTGATGGCGGCTTTATGCTTGGTGCCACTCAACCGCTTTACTTGGCTGATGAGCCTTCCGGCTTTATTTCTGGCCATCACATATCCCTTTACCAAACGCTTTTTCCCGTTGCCGCAGTTTTATTTAGGACTGGCATTTTCGTTCGGCATTCCCATGGCCTTTGCCGCCGTACAAGGCCGAGTGCCTCCCGAAGCATGGCTGATGTTTACCGCCAATGCCTTATGGACGCTGGCTTACGACACGATTTATGCCATGGCGGACAAAGAAGACGATTTGAAAATCGGCATTAAAACTTCGGCAATCACATTTGGCCATCACGATATTACCGCCTCTATGCTTTGCCATTTTTGGTTTACCGTATTGATGGCAGTGTTGGGTATTAAAATCGGCGCAACTTGGCCTTATTGGCTGGTATTGCCGGTAACCATTTATTGGCAGTATCAGCAGTATGACGCCATCCGTACGCGCGACCGCCAGTTGTGCTTCCAAACGTTTTTGGCCAACAACCGCATCGGTTTGGCGTGGTTTTGCGGATTGGTCTGCCATTATTTCTGGTTGTTTTTGGTTTCCAAACTGTTTTAGAAAACTAGGTTAAGGCCGTCTGAAAAGAAAGGGAAAAGGGGTATGCCGGACATACCCCTTTTCATTTGAATCATGGTTTTACCATTGATAGGATTTTTACTTTAAATTCTATATAAACAAATAGTTGAATTATTTTTAGCTCGTTAAAAAATATCAAAAACAACATGGAAAATGTTAGCAGGGCGAGTGTAAATTACGCCTTCAGGATTGAGATTTGCACCGACAATCGGTACAATCCCATTGTTTTGCGACATTTAAAAGAGATACACATGAGCCTGATCGGCGAAATTTTACCTTTGTCCCATATCGTTTTGGATTTGGAAGTCAGCAGCAAAAAGCGTCTGTTTGAAGAGGCCGCACAGCTGCTGGAGAATGAAGCAGAATTACCGAATACCAACGTGTTCGACTGCCTGTTTGCCCGTGAAAAGCTTGGTTCGACCGGTTTGGGGCAGGGGGTGGCGATTCCTCACGGCCGTCACGCATGCGTGAAAAAAGCCACCGGTGCGTTTATCCGCACCAAAGAGCCGGTTGCCTTTGATGCGCCCGACGGCAAACCCGTTTCCCTGATTTTCATCCTGCTTGTGCCTGAAAACGCTACCGGCGAACATTTGGAAGTCTTGTCCAAACTGGCCGGCAGATTCTCTCAAAAAGCCATCCGCGAAGCATTGATGGCTGCTACTTCTGCCGAAGAAGTACGCACACTCCTGAGCGAAGAGTAATTCATGCCCAGCATATCTGTCCGCCGCCTGTTTTCCGACAATCAGCACAAACTCGAACTCGCTTGGGCTGCCGGTAATTCCGGCGCGGACAACCGTATCGGTGTCGAAGCCGATAAACCCGTCTTGGCCTTGGTCGGCCACTTAAACTTTATCCATCCCAACCAAATTCAAGTTGTCGGCGTGGCTGAAGCCGAATATTTGCGCCGCTTGGAAACGGGCGAGCTCAACTACGATTTCGGCGAGCTTTTCGATATTCCCATGTCTTTGGTCATCGTTGCCAATGGCTTGCCGGTTTCGCCTAAATTGCGCGATTATTGCCATACCAACAGTATTCCTTTGCTGACTTCCAAGCAGGAAAGTCCGCACCTGATGGACGTTTTGCGGATTTATCTGCAACGTACATTGGCTACTTCCACCATCAAGCACGGCGTATTTTTGGATGTATTTGAAGTGGGCGTACTCATTACCGGACAATCTGGCTTGGGTAAGAGCGAATTGGCATTGGAGTTGATTTCGCGCGGTCACAGCCTGATTGCCGATGACGCGGTCGAACTTTTCCGTACAGGTCCGGAAATGCTGGAAGGCCGTTGTCCGCCTATGCTGCGTGATTTCCTCGAAGTACGTGGTTTGGGCATACTCAATATCCGCCATATTTTTGGCGAAACCTCCATCCGTCCGAAAAAAATCCTCCAGCTGATTATCAATTTGGTTCCGGCCGACGACGGATACATGAAACAACTCGATCGATTGAGCATCCGTACCGAAACAGAATCTATCCTCAACGTCAGCGTCCGTTCCGTTACCCTGCCTGTTGCAATCGGTCGAAACTTAGCAGTATTGGTTGAAGCTGCAGTGCGCAATTACATCCTTCAATTGCGCGGTAAAGACAGCACCAAAGAATTCCTCGAACGCCATCAAACACAACTCAAAGAAAACGAACAAAATCATGAAAATCGTCCTGATTAGCGGCTTATCCGGCTCAGGAAAATCCGTAGCCCTCAAACAACTCGAAGATTTAGGCTATTATTGCGTCGATAATCTGCCTTTGGAAATGTTGCCTTCACTGGTGTTGTACCATATTGAACGTGGCGAAGAAACTCAGCTTGGCGTCAGCGTTGATATCCGTTCCGGTATCAATATCCAAGAAGCGCAAGAGCAAATCCAATATTTGCGTGACGAAGGGCATCAGGTCGAAGTCCTGTTTGTTGAAGCAGAAGAGGGCGTGTTGGTTCGCCGCTTCTCAGAAACCCGTCGCGGACATCCTTTGTCCGGTCAAAACCTGACTTTGTTGGAAAGCCTGCAAAAAGAACGCGAATGGCTCTTCCCGCTTAGAGACATTGCATATTGCATCGATACGTCCAAAATGAACGCGCAGCAGCTGCGTTATGCCGTGCAACAATGGCTCAATATTGAACGTGTCGGTTTGCTGGTCATTCTTGAATCCTTTGGTTTCAAATACGGCGTTCCCAATAATGCCGACTTTATGTTTGATATGCGCAGCCTGCCCAATCCGTATTACGATCCAGAATTGCGTCCCTTTACCGGCATGGACAAGCCTATTCAAGATTATTTGGGCCAGCAGCCGTTGGCTCAAGAAATGGTTGATGACATCGACCATTTTATTAGCCGCTGGCTGCCGCGCCTGCAACAAGAGAGCCGCAGTTATGTAACGATTGCCATCGGTTGTACCGGCGGGCAGCACCGCTCCGTTTATGTTGTGGAAAAACTGGCCGAGCGCCTCAAAGGCCGTTACGAACTCCTTGTCCGCCACCGTCAGGCTCAAAGCTTGGCAGGACGCTAACTTGCCGTTTCAGACGGCCTCAAAGGAAGAAATCATGAAAAAAATCAGTCTGACCGCATTATCCCTGCTTATCTTGACCGCCTGTGCAACAGAGCCTGTCACTGCTTACCGTTGGCACCGCACCGGCGCAAGCGAAGCTGAAGTTTCCCGCCAAATTAATACCTGCAAATCACAAGTTCAAAATGGAACCAAACGTGGCGATACATCCAAAACGTTTGAGCAATGTATGGATGAAGCAGGTTATTACAGCTACGAGCATGGCAACCTCTAAATCCTGATTGACCGATTATCCAAATACCGAGGCCGTCTGAAAAACAATGATTTTTCAGACGGCCTCAGATACGAATAGAAAGAATAAAAAGACATGGCTATCCAATGGTTTCCCGGCCACATGAACAAGGCAAAAAAAGCCATTGCCGAACGCATTAAAAGCGTTGATATGGTGATTGAGATGCTGGACGCGCGTATGCCTGCTTCCAGCGAAAACCCTTTGCTTGCTCAGTTGTCCAAAGGTAAGCCCAAACTCAAAATCTTAAACAAGCAAGACCTTGCCGATCCCGAGCGCACCAAAGTTTGGCTCGAACACTACAACAGCCGCCAAGATACCCGCGCCATTGCGCTTGATTCTTCCGAAACCGGCGCGCATGGCAAAATTACCCAAGCCTGCCGTGCCATGATTCCGCATCGCCAAGGTATCGAGAAGCCGCTGCGTGTCCTGATTTGTGGTATTCCCAACGTCGGCAAATCCACCTTGATTAACGGCATGATTGGTAAAAAATCTGCCAAAACCGGTAACGAACCAGGTATTACCAAAGCCGAACAGCGCCTTTTCCTTGCCGACGATTTCTGGCTTTACGATACCCCGGGTATGTTGTGGCCAAAAATTATCGTCGAAGAAGGCGGCTACAACCTTGCGGCCGGCGGTGCAGTCGGACGCAACGCGTTGGATGAAGAGGAAGTGGCACTTGAGCTTTTGGATTATCTTCGCCGCCATTATCTGGTTCTGTTGCAAGAGCGCTATCAAGCCGACAAAGATCCAAGCAGTCATTGGGACGATACTTCTTGGCTGGAGTGGATTGCAAAGAAACGCGGTGCGGTTTTGAGCGGCGGACGGATCAACTACCAAAAGGCCGCCGAAAATATCCTGACTGATTTCCGCGAAGGCAAAATCGGCAGAATCACGTTGGAAACGCCAAACCAATGGGAAACTTGGCTGAAAAAAGCCAGACAGAAAGAGGCCGAACTTAAAGCCATTCGCGAAGCCAGAAAGGCGGAACGAAAAGGACAGCAGCCTTTAGCCGATTAATATAAAAGGCCGTCTGAAATCTATTTTCAGACGGCCTTTTGTTGGAATAGACAATTTAGAGGGCGGTACGGCTGAAGCTGTCCAAGGCTTTATCGGTTTGGATTTGGTTGAACTGCATGGTGGTTTTGTCGCCTTGCTTTTCGTCCAATTCGATTTTACGCACCAGTGTATCGCCGTTGATCTCGATACGGTTGAAGATTTGACGGGTAATGGCGGTTTTCGGAGTTAAGGTCAACGTCCATTTTTTCTCGTTGCCGTTTAATTTCAAATCAAATTGTTTTTCTAAGCCTTGGGTATTGCCGCCCAAAAGGTCGAGGAAGAGTTTGATTTGGCGGCTTTGGCCGTTGAGTTTGCTGGCATTTGGGTTGACCCATTGGCTGCCGTTCCATTGCATGATGCCGTCTGAACGCACGCGCAGGGTAGTTTCAAATGGTTTTTGCATTTTCCAGAGCAGGCCTTTTTGTGGGACAAGGGTAAAGCTGCCGCTGGTGGTCATGGGTTTGCTGAGGGATTTGAGCTGGCGTTGTTGGACAAAATTGCCTTGCACGTTTTGCGGTTTTTGCAGGGTTTGTGCCAATTCGGCAGGGGAAAATGCCCACAAAGCCGGAGCGCTGATGAGGAGAGTAAGAGAAAGAATGGTTTTTTTCATTGTGTTTCCATAAGGTTTGAGGCCGTCTGAAAGTTCAGACGGCCTTTTATTGCTTTAATTATAAGGCTGACAAGGCCTGATTAAAGGTTGCGCTTGGACGCATCGCTTGCGCGGCTTTTTCAGGATTGGCTGCGTAGTAGCCGCCGATGTCGACCGCTTTGCCTTGTACGGCAGAGAGTTCTTCAACGATTTTGGCTTCGTCGGCAGTCAAAGCGGCTGCCAATGGCGCAAATGCGGCTTTCAGTTCGGCATCTTTGTCTTGCGCTGCCAATTCTTGCGCCCAGTAGAGGGTGAGGTAGAAATGGCTGCCGCGGTTGTCGAGTTCGCCAGCTTTGCGTTTAGGCGATTTGTCGTTCAACAGCAGTTTTTCGGTGGCTGCATCCAAAGTGTCGGCAAGGACTTGGGCTTTGGCGTTGCCGGTTTTTTGCGCCAGATGTTCAAACGATACGGCAAGCGCGAGGAATTCGCCCAAAGAGTCCCAACGCAAGTGGTTTTCTTCGAGGAATTGTTGAACGTGTTTCGGTGCAGAACCACCCGCGCCGGTTTCAAACATACCGCCGCCATTCATCAATGGAACGATAGACAGCATTTTCGCGCTGGTACCCAGTTCCAAAATTGGGAACAAGTCGGTCAGGTAGTCGCGCAGGACGTTGCCGGTTACGGAGATGGTGTCTTCGCCGTTTTTCAGACGGCCCAAGCTGAATTTAGCGGCTTCTTCAGGAGCGAGGACGCGGATGTCGAGGCCGTCGGTATCCAGTTCGGCAAGGTAGGCTTTAACCTTGGCGAGTAGGCTCTTGTCGTGCGGACGGTTTTCGTCGAGCCAGAATACGGCGGGCGTGTTGCTCAGACGGGCGCGGTTGACGGCGAGTTGTACCCAGTCTTTAACCGGAGCGTCTTTGGTTTGGCACATACGCCAGATGTCGCCGGCTTCAACGTCGTGTTGCATCAGGACATTACCTGCTGCATCAATGACTTGAACTTGGCCGTCGGCTTCGATTTCAAAAGTTTTGTTGTGTGAACCGTATTCTTCGGCGGCTTGCGCCATCAGACCGACGTTAGGAACGGTACCCATGGTTGTCGGGTCAAACGCGCCGTGTTCGCGGCAGAAGTCGATGGTTGCTTGGTAAACGCCGGCGTAGCTGCTGTCAGGAATCACGGCTTTGGTGTCTTGCGCTTTGCCGTCTTTGTCCCACATACAGCCGGAGTTACGAATCATTGCAGGCATAGAAGCATCGACGATGACATCGCTAGGAACGTGTAGGTTGGTGATGCCTTTGTCGGAATCGACCATGGCCAAATCAGGGTTGGCGGCGTAAACGGCGGCGATTTCAGCTTCAACGGCTGCGCGGGTATCCGCATCCAGTTTGTCCAGATTGGCAAGCAGGTTGCCGAAGCCGTTGTTGACGTTGACGCCGGCGGCAGCCAGTTTGTCGCCGAATTTTTCAAAGACAGGCGCAAAGAATACTTTGACGGCGTGTCCGAAGATAATCGGGTCGGACACTTTCATCATGGTGGCTTTCATGTGCAGCGAGAACAATACGCCTTTTGCTTTCGCGTCTTTCACTTGTTCGGCAAGGAAGGCGAGCAGGGCTTTTTTGCTCATTACGGTCGCGTCGATGATTTCGCCGGCTTTCAGGGTAACAGGCTCGCGCAGCTCTTTTTTGTTGCCTTGTTTGTCGGTGAATACGATGGATACGGAAGTCGCTTCAGGTACGGTAACGGATTGTTCGTTATGGAAAAAGTCGCCACTTTGCATGGTAGCAACGTGGGTTTTGGAGTCTTTCGTCCATGCGCCCATGCTGTGCGGATGTTTTTTCGCAAAGTTTTTCACTGCTTTAGGCGCGCGGCGGTCGGAGTTGCCTTCACGCAGGACAGGGTTTACCGCGCTGCCTTTAATGCGGTCGTAGCGTTCGCGTACGGCTTTTTCTTCATCGGTTTGAGGGTCGGCAGGATAGTCGGGAACGGCAAAGCCTTTAGATTGCAATTCTTTAATCGCGGCAGTCAGTTGAGGTACGGATGCGCTGATGTTCGGCAGTTTGATTACGTTTGCATCGGGTTGTTTCACCAGTTCGCCCAATTCGGCAAGCGCATCGGGTACGCGTTGCGCTTCGGTCAGGTATTCGGGAAACGCTGCCAAAATACGGCCGGAGAGAGAGATGTCGCTGGTTTTGACATCAATATCGGCGTGGCGGGTAAACGCCTGCACGATTGGCAGCAGAGATTGAGTGGCCAATGCAGGAGCTTCGTCGGTGTAGGTATAGATAATGGTGGATTTAGTCATGGGATTATTCTCTATGTAGGTTAAGTTTTTCTTTTCGGGCACATCGCGAGAAGAAACGTGCTAAGCCTATTATGGCATATTTCGGCGGATTTGGTTGTTGTTTTGATGTTATTGTTTTTTAAGTTGCGGAAAAGAAAAAGGCCGTCTGAAAAGACAGCCTAAATATAAGGACTTATCCGATAATCAAAACGGCATTGCTGCCGCCGAAGGCAAATGACGAGCTGGCGGCAATGCGTTTTTCAGACGGCCAGCGGCTGTTTTCATCGGTCAAAGCGATGTTGGGCAGCTCGGAATCGGGTGCTTTGTCCCATTGTTGCGGCGGCAGTTTGCCTTCCGGATTGTATTGGCGGTTGGCCATCAACCAAGCAAACGCGGCTTCAATCGCACCTGCTGCACCCAAGGTATGACCGGTGGACGGCTTGGTTGACGTGCAAAGGGTATGGCTGCCAAATACTTCGGCAACGGCTCGGCTTTCCATGCTGTCGTTGTGCTGCGTGCCGGTGCCGTGCAGATTGATCCAGCCGATGTCTTCCGCTTTCAAACCGGCTTTATCCAATGCGGCCTGAAAAGATTGGGCTGCGCCCAAACCATCAGGGCGGGGCGAAGACATATGGTAGGCATCGCTGCTTGCGCCGTAGCCCAGCAACTGCATTTCGCCGTCAAAATCTGCATCGCGCGTCATTACGAAAAATGCGGCCGCTTCGCCGATATTGATGCCGTTGCGGTTGGCGGAAAAGGGCTTGGCGATGCCATCTGAAAGCACTTCCAAAGAGGCAAAACCATTAATCGTCAGCGGAGAAAGCGTATCCGCGCCGCCGCAAATCACAGCATCACACAATCCGGCGCGAAGCAGTCGGGCTGCGCTGATGAGGGCGCGTGCGCCGGAAGTGCAGGCGGTGGAGACGGTATAGCGCAAGCCGTCCAAACCGTAAACTTGGGCGATAAATTCGGAGGGCGAAGCCATGGTGTGTTGCAGCTGTTTGAACGGAACATCCATCCATTCACCGCCTTGGACAACGTGTTGGAACAAGGGGATATTTTCGTCTGCGCCACTGGTGGACGTACCGGTAACGACAGCGACCCTTTCTTTGCCGTAACGGGCAATGGCCGTCTGAATCAGTCCGTCTATTTGCGAAAGTGCGTGCAGGATAAGCTGGTTGTTGCGGCTGCGATGCGCTTCGGGAATGCTGTCGGGCAGAGGCATCAGGGTTTCTTTGACTGCACCGAAAGCATGCGTTTTGCCTTTTACCCATTGGTCTGAAAAAGTCAGGGGCGTGTTTTGAGACGGCGTGAGTAAGGCATCGGCATGAACTTGCAAGCCGCTGCCCAATGCGCTGGTCAGTGCCGGACGGCTGAGATAAACAGGAGTATTCATGAATTAGTCTTCTGCAATCGGGCTGACCGTCCAGAAAGTTTGGTCGGGGAAGCCGATAAGGAATTGTTCGGAATGGTGGGCGACACACCACAAATCACGCTCGCGGTAGCTGAATACCGCGCCTTTGCCGTCTGGACAGAAGCCTTGATGGGAGGCGTTTTGTTGGCGGGCTTCAGGGTAAAGTGTGGCGGCGTGTTCGGCGGCCAAAAGCGGTAATAGGGCGGCAAATAATCGGCGCGAACTGGCATTGGGCATCACAAAGCCGTCATTTTTCCAACCTTTGGTGCTGACCGATTGACGCGATACCGGCGCACCCAGTGCATCGGTTTGGACAAAGCGGATGCCGTCTGAATGAGGCTCGACTGCCAAGAGATTGGTTTGAACGGTTTGCCCCGCCGCATTGGTCTGCTCGAGTTTGAACCATTGGCCTTCTTTGGAAAGTGGCGGCAGCGTTTGCGGTTGGGGGAGCGAGGTTGCGCATGCGGAAAGCAGCAGTGCGGCAAGCAAAGGGATAAATCGCATAAGGTTTTATCTATCGGTCAAAATATTTAATGGTGTGGATGAAGTTTCAGACGGCCTGTTCCGTTTTCAGTCTAGGCCGTCTGAAAGGCATTCATCCTTATTCTACCTTCAAATCGCCTACCAATGCGGCAAGTGTGGACAAGCGTTGCTCGGATTTTTCCACGAATGGATTGTTCGTATCCCAAGCGTAGCCTGCCAAAATAGACGAAATCATGCGGCTGATTTCAGGGCTGCGATTAGGCGCGTAGATGGCGTTTTGGAAGCGGAAATCGTACCAGCCGGTTACATAAGTGCGGAACGCGTTCACGCCGATCATCAGCTGGTCGGCAAATTCGGTTTGCCAATCGGCCGCTTCGCCTTTGAGCTGTTTGCCCAGTAAATCGGCAGCCAGTTTGGCAGAGTGCAGGGCAATGGTCACGCCGGAGGAGAAAACGGGGTCGAGGAATTCGGCGGCGTTGCCTAAAAGAGCGAAGTGTTTGCCGTATAAGGTTTTCACGTTGGCGGAGTAGCCTTGGATAGAGCGGAACGGGAAGTCGTTTTCCCAAACGGCTTTATCCAAAATTTCCGCCAGCATCGGGCATTCGTACACAAATTTTTTCAACACGGCTTCTGATTCGCCTGCCAGTTTATCGGGCGTGCCGACAACGCCGATGGAGCAGCGGTTGTCGCCGAAAGGAATCAGCCAAATCCAGACATCGCGATGTTCAGGATGCGTGTTGATCAGGATTTTGTTGCGGTCGAATTTCGGGCTGGTGATGTTGTCGTCGATATGCGTGAAGTGGGCTTGGCGCGGAGGCAGCTCGGACGGGCTTTCCAAGTCCAAAAGTCGGGGCAGGACGCGGCCGTAACCGCTGGCATCCAAAACAAATTTGGCAGTCAGTTCATAGTTTTCGCCTGTATCGGTCGCAACGCTCAAACGTGCCACATCGCCGCTGTTGTCAAACGCGGTTACGCCGTGTCCGAAGCGGACATCGACGCCTTGTTTTGCCGCTTCATCAATCAGGATTTTGTCGAAGATGCCGCGGCGCACTTGATAAATGGTGCCGGGGCCGTCTGAAAATTTTTCAGTAAAGTTGAAATCTGTGTAACGGCTGCCCCATGAAAACGCAGCACCGTCCTTAAATTGAAAGCTGGGCTCTGCATGCACTGCGTCGGCAAAACCGGCCTCTTCCAACATTTCCATGCAATGCGGCAACAAGCTTTCGCCGATGACAAAGCGCGGGAAATGTTGTTTTTCCAATACGCAAACTTTAAAGCCTTGTTTGTTCAGCAAAGCAGAAGCAACCGAACCTGAAGGACCTGCGCCGATAACGGCAACGTCAAATTCTACGGACATTTGAAAATACCTTTGATTTTAATGATAAATAATGTTTAATCCATCGCCTGAAATTTTTCAGACGGCCTTTTGCGACTTGGCGATAGAAGTTGAAACAAAATATCGCTTCAATTTCAATCGTCTTCATCTTTTGTCTAATTTTTCAACAATGTGCCTGCCAGCCAAATATTGAATGCCACGCCGATGGTAACCGTCATACCGAACGCGGCAACGGCGGGCGTGCTGCTGATGGCGAGCAGGGCAAAGGAAATAGCTGTCGTCGCGGCGGCAAGCAGCATACCGCCTAATTTTGCCGGCGCGCTGTGGTGTGCGGTGGCGGCATAGACGGCATAGTCCACACCGATGGCAGACACTAAAAGCAGGCCGAACATGGCAAACAGACTGACGGGAATGCCGGCCAAACCGAGTACGGCAACGGTGCAGATGGCGGCGGCCAGCGGCACGGCAAGGATTTTGCTGCCGCGTTTGAAACCGAACATTTTCCACAAGAGCAACCATGCCAACGCATAGGAAGCCAGTTTCAACCATGCGGCCTGATTGCGCGTGTGGTGGAACAGCTCGTTTAAGTGGGCGCGTTTGTCTGCCCAGTGTACGCCGGAGACGTGTTGAGCTACGGCGCGTACGGCGGCTTCATCGGTCATGCCGTTCAAACGAACGACGGCAGCAAAACGGCCTGGTTCCACTTCACCCAAATACAAGGAACGCCAAGCTTCTGCCAAATCGGTATTTAGGCCGTCTGAAAGCGATAATGGTTGCGTATCGGCAGCTTGTAGCAGAGCATCGCGCACGGTTTTGCGCGGAATACCGATTTCAGTAAGCGGTTTCCAGCTATCAGGCAACTTAGTCAATTCGCGCAGGCGGTTTTGCAGTTTTTGCTGCTCCGTTGTCGGTAGGATGAATTGGTCGGGCGATTGGATGCCGGACAGTTTGCCTTGCGCGATTAAGGGCTGCAGGGCGCGGCCGAGTTCGGCGGTTTTCTTCAACAAGGCATCTTCGCTTTGTGCTTCGGCCACCAAATATTTGCCGCCAAAATCCGTGCCGCTCAACTGGCCGATTTGTTGTACTTCGGTCAACATCGCGGTCGGCATATTGACCCATTGGCGGATGTCGTCACGCCAGTCGCTGCGCCACAGTCCGACTGCCAGCAAAATTCTGCCTACGATTAACCAGCCGCGTTTGTGCAGGCGGTTTTTCAGATGGCCTGACAAGGAATAGAGCTTTTCAGTTAATGCGGCAAAAGGCACGGTTTTGGCACGGTAGCAGCGAAACAGCGGCGGCAGCCATAAAACGGTGGCACCAAACGCACCAAATAAAGCGAAGCCTGAAAATACCGCGGTTTGGCGCAATACAGGCAAAGGGGTGAACCACAGCAGCGCATAGCCCAAGACGGTAATCGCCAGGCTGACGGCAAAACTCGGCAAGACATGTTTCATTGCCGATTCGGCCTGCCAAACAGTCTTTTCAGACGGCCCGAATACCGACGGCGCAAGCCAGTGCAACGGGAAATCCACCAACATGCCCACCAAGCTGGTGCCGATGACGATGGTCAGGATATGCACTTCGCCGAAGGTTAATAATGCAACTGCCAATCCGGTCAACATACCGGCTGCCAGCGGCAAGAACAGCAAAAATACGCGGCCGCTGCGGAAGACCCACAACAGCAGCGCAAAGGTCAGTCCAAGCCCGACCATGCTCATCAGCCGACTTTCTTTTTCTGCGGCTGCTTTGGATACGGCGGCGAACAATGCACCGCCTGCGCTTAAGGTTTCTGCGCCGTTTTCCGAAGCGATTTGACGGCTTTGCGCCATCAGCGGCAAGAGGGCATCGTTGCCGGAAAATTGATCGCCGCCGGCGAGCCGTCCGCGCAAAAATACCCAAGTTTTGCCTTGGTCTTCGGCAAACAGCATGCCGTTGTCCATGTCCCACTGCAAACGGCTTTGCGGATTGGCTTTGTCGGCAACAAAGCGTCCAAAGCCCAGCCAGTCTTGTTCTAAAGACAAAGGCGAGGGGGCGGCAAACGGATTGGCCGCGGCTTCTGCGCGCGCTTGAAAATAGGCTTGCGGCTGCTCAAACAGCAGGCGGATTTCGTCTTGCGGCAAAACGGCCAAGCCCAGTTTCTGCATATCCGCCCGCACCTTGTCCAAATTTGGCGTCATGCTGCTGTCGACTTGTTCAAATACGCCGCTTTTGCGCCATGCGTCGGCAATTTGAGAGGCCGTCTGAAAAGCGGTTTCGGCATCGGTACTGCCGGCAAGCAAAATGACTTGCGAATTGAGCTGCGCTTCTGCGGCTTTATCCGCGGCCGTCAGTAAGGCATCGGGTTGCTGCTCGCTTGGTAACAACGCAGTCAAATCGGTTTGGATGCGCGCTTGTGAAGCAAAGGCATAAACCAAAAACAGGGCAAGAAACAGGATAAGGGCAGTATAGAGGCGGTTTAGGAGGCGAAGATTCATCGTTCAGACGGCCTTTTGCAAATGCTGCTGTTGGTGTGTGGAATCAGTAAAAGTACAGTAAATTAAATCAGATTATTATTATTTTGTCAGTTATTAGATGGTTTGTCGGTCGGTTAAATCATTGGGCTTGAGCGAACCGAAAAACTGCCATTGCAGGGCGACGGCTTTTCCCTTCCAAACGCAGGCAAGTGCCATCGTATCCGCCAAAATCGCGCTTGTGCCGTGCCAATCGGTTTGTTTTCCAGCGCGTAAACCAACGGGGTGTCCTGAATCGAAAACATAGCCGACTGATTTCATGTCTGACGGGAAATCCAAATTCGCCGCTTTAATCAAGGCTTCTTTGAAACACCACAATCGGTAAAACGTTTCAGACGGCCAGTTTGCCGTTTCCAAATAGTCTTGCTCTTCCTGCGTGCAGACCAAAGCCGACAGCGCTTTGAAATCACGCGGGCGGATACATTCGATATCGACACCGGCTGTTAAGGGATGAGGCGCACACAATAAAGCGGCAAAGCCTTGGCTGTGGCTCAGCGATACAGTCGGTAAATCGGTTTGCTGTTTTAATGCTCGGCTGACTTGCCAGTCTTGACGCTGCGCCAGTTGCGGCGTGGCAGCCAAACGTTGGGAATCGGCTGCGTTTAGGGAGGCATGGTCGTAGCAGGCGGCAAAAGACGGATCGGCCAGCAGGTAGTGAAGGGTTGTCGTATCCATAAAATAGAAAAATGCCAAACTTCATCTTGAAGTCCGGCATTTTTGACATTGCTTAGTGGAAGCTGCCTTTCAAAACCACACGGCTGTTGAATGTAGCGATGTGGCATTCGTACTCGTTACCGCCTTTGGTTACTTTGTCAAAGTAGCTAACCAGATGAACGGATTTGGCTTTTTTGCGATGCGCAGTGCTTTGGAAGCGTTTAACTGCGCTCAAGAACGCGCGTTGGCAGGTTTCATCAGGGGTTTTGCCAACTGAGTTGGAGATTTGACGGGAAGTCAAAGTCGCGCCGGATGTGCTGCCGTAGTGAACGCGGATGCTAGGATCCAAAGCGGATTTGGCTTCGGCAGAGTTCAAAGCCACATCGACTTTACACATATAAATATCGTTTTGACCTTTGCCATTGACTTTATGTCCTTCACCCATGCTGCGGCAGGCAGAACCGGCGGCAGTTGTTTTTTGAGTAGAAGTTTGAGAGGAGGAAGTAGATGGTTGGGAATTGCCGGATTGTGAGCAAGCGGCAAGCATCAGGGCGGATACGGCAACCAAAGCAGAAAAACGTAACATACGGACTCCTTTATAATTAAGGGGTGTGAAAAAAGGTTTACAGAAAACAAAATCATTTTAACATATATGAAAGCCGTATAAAAATAGGATGATGCAAAAAATATTATATTTTTATTTAAATGATTTCATGGTGTTAAGAAAGTTTGGGGCGGTAATGCTTGACGAAGGAGGACAGAGGGCGTATATTGCGGTCTTCCTTAGGAGTAATGGCTGAGAGGCTGAAGGCACTTCCCTGCTAAGGAAGCATGTGGGGTCAACCTGCATCGAGGGTTCGAATCCCTCTTACTCCGCCAAATATGAAAGACACCGTTTATACGGTGTCTTTTTTATTATCCGGGATTGCTTGGAATCTCAGGCCGTCTGAAAGTGTGAAATGAACGATTTGATTATCCTAAACAAGCCTTATGGCGTGATTTGCCAGTTTTCTGCACATGAAAAACATCCGTGCCTTAAGGATTTTGTCGAGAAACCGGGATTTTATCCGGCCGGACGTTTGGATACGGACAGCGAGGGTTTGCTGCTGCTGACCAATAATGGCCGTTTGCAGGCGCAGATTGCTGACCCGAAATTCAAGCAGGTCAAAACTTATTGGGCGCAGGTGGAGGGTTCTCTTGATGAAGCCAAATTGGATTTGTTGCGCCGTGGCGTAGATTTGGGCGATTTTGTCACTCGTCCGGCTGAGGTCAGGGTATTGGAAGAAGGCGAAGCGGATGTTTTATGGCCGCGCGTGCCGCCGATTCGCGTGCGCAAATCCGTGCCTGATTTTTGGGTGGAAATCAAAATTTCGGAAGGGAAAAACCGCCAAGTGCGAAGGATGACGGCGAAAGCAGGCTTTCCGTGTTTACGCTTAGTCCGCGTGGCAATAGGCCGTCTGAATCTGTTTGATTTGAATTTGGAATTGGGACAATGGCGGTTTGCGCCGCATCGTCCTTAAATAGGATGAATAAAGGCCGTCTGAACTATTCAGACGGCCTTTTGTTATGGAAAAATCAATGATGTGAATGACCGATTTGGAAAGTCAAAGTGGTGTAGTTCGCCTGTTTTTGGCACACGCTTTGATCGGGGAAATCGGCTTTGTATTCTACGCTGGCTTTCCAGAAACCTTGGCGCAATGGAATGATGCTGACTTCGCCTTTGTCATCGGTGGTATCGGAGAAGGCTTGGGCTTCGGTTTTATGGGTTTTGCTGCGGTCGCTGGTGTCGAAGCCGTCAAATGTAGCGGTAACGGTAGCGTTGGGTAGCGGCTCGCCATTGAAGAGGACGCGGACTTTGAAGCGTTCGCCGACGTGGACGTTGGCAGGGTTGTCCAAAGGTACGATTTCTAAATGTTGGCCGACTTGCTTGGTGATGATGGCAGTATCTGCGCTTTCGTGGCCGACATTGACGATGTTTTTACCGAACATACGGGTTTGCTCGCAATAGTTTGCATCAGGCATTTCTTTGATGCTTGCCTGCTTCCAGCCCGCGCTGTTTTTTGACCAGAAAGTCGGTTGGTATTCGGCGGTTACCAAGTAGCTGCCGTCTTTGACCGGTAGTTTGCTGCGGTATTGGTAATTGTATGTACCTTTTTGAATCATGTTTTCTTTGCCTTTCTCAGTCACCAGTTGCATGGGTTTGCTGAAAATGTGCAGGCGGTCTTTGGCGATGGGCTCGAGCTCCGGGAATTCACCATAGCCCAATTCGGCTTCAAGGTATTCGCCGCCATGTGTGTGGGCGGTTTCAACCCAAACGCGGTGGGCGTGTGCGGCAGTGCTGAACAGGAAGGCAGATGCGATAAGCAAAGCGGTTTTTTTCATGATTTCTCTCCGATTTTCGATGTGTAGAAAAGATAGAATAAAGTCGTTCGTTATAATATAACAAAATTATTTAAATTTAAAGAGAGGCTGTCTGAAAACTTTCAGACGGCCTTTTAGCTGATTGTTTTTTGAATCGGATTATCAAAACGGTTTAGTCCCCGTCACGACAGACGTCAATCGCTTCCTGCAAACTGCTGACGCCGTAGATTTTCAGGTTTGGAAACTCTTTGGCATTGCGCGGCATATTGGCTTTGGGGACGATAGCGCGTTTGAAGCCGAGTTTTTCCGCTTCTTTAAGCCGCTCTTGTCCGCGTGCAACGGGGCGAACTTCACCGCTTAAGCCGATTTCGCCGAATACAACGGTTTTTTCGGGCATGGGGCGGTTGCGGAAACTGGAGAGCATGGCGAGGATGACGGCAAGGTCGGCGGCGGGCTCGCCGATTTTGACGCCGCCGACGGCGTTGAGGAACACATCTTGGTCGAAGCAGGCGATGCCGCCGTGACGGTTGAGGACGGCGAGCAGCATGGCGAGGCGGTTTTGTTCGAGGCCGACGGTGAGGCGTTTGGGGGTAAAGCCGTGCGCGTCATCGACCAATGCCTGAATTTCGACGAGAAGCGGGCGGCTGCCTTCCTGAGTGACCAAAACGCACGAGCCGGGCGTGTCATCGCGGTAGCTGGCGAGGAAGATGGCGGACGGGTTGGATACGCCTTTTAAACCGTTTTCGGTCATGGCGAATACGCCCAGTTCGTTTGCCGCACCGAAGCGGTTTTTAATGGCGCGTATCATGCGGTAGTTGGAATGCTGGTCGCCCTCGAAATACAGCACGGTATCGACCATGTGTTCCAGCACGCGCGGGCCGGCAATCGCGCCGTCTTTGGTAACGTGTCCGACCAGTATCATGGCGATGCCCATCTGTTTCGCCATTCGAGTTAGTTGGGCGGCACATTCGCGCACCTGTGACACGGAGCCGGGTGCGGAAGTGATTTGGTCGGAATACATGGTTTGGATGGAGTCGATGACGACAACTTCGGGCTGATGCTGTTTCAAGGCCGTCTGAATGGCTTCCATGCGGATTTCGGCAAGCAGGTTCACGCCTTCGGTGGGCAGTTCCAAACGTTGTGCGCGCAGGGCGACTTGTTGGGCGGATTCTTCACCGGAAATGTACAGCACTTTACGGCTTTGCGCCATTTTGGCGATGGTTTGCAACAGCAGCGTGGATTTGCCGATGCCGGGATCACCGCCGAGCAGGATAACCGCGCCATCGACCAAACCGCCGCCCAATACGCGGTCAAGCTCGCCCATGCCGGTCGGATTGCGCGGCACTTCGGTAGCGGTAACGGCGGAGAGGGATTGGACGGTCGAGGTGTCCGCCGCCCAAGATTGAAAGCGGGCGTTTTTCGGCTCGGGCGCAGCCAGGCTTTCCTGAAGCGTGTTCCACTCGCCGCAATGCGGGCATTTGCCCTGCCATTTCGGGGAAGTACCGCCGCATTCGGAACATTGGTAGATGGTTTTGGGGGCTTTTGCCATGGTGTTTTCCCTGTGGAATATTTGATGTGTGAAAAGGTCGTCTGAAAACAATCATATCGTTTTCAGACGACCTTGGGATTATGAATACTTTATTTATAATTTCAAGTATTCATCACTTGTTTAATGCAGCGGCATTTGCTGTTTTTTTGCGGCATAATAGGAAAAATTTACATGGAAGTTTTAGAAAAATGATTTTATTTCAAAATAACGATGGTAAGCTTCTTGCCTTGCCTTGCCTTGCCTTGCCTTGCCTTGCCTTGCCTTGCCTTGCCTTGCCTTGCCTTGCCTTGCCTTGCCTAGTTCTCTATTGAAATCCCTTCAAGGGTTTTTATCAAATCTATGCATAGGAGTGAAATCCTATGTTATCTAAAAAAATCTCAAATTTTAATTCATCTGACAATAAACCCAGAATTCTATCTCTATTTTCAGGATGTGGAGGTTTAGATTTGGGTTTTCACCAAGCTGGTTATGAAACTGTTTGGGCGAACGATTTTTCCCATTGGGCTTGCGAAAGTTTCCGTAAAAATATCGGCGATGTCATCGTAGAAGGTGATATTGAACAAATTGATCCGAATGATCCAACTATTCCCGATTGCGACATCATTTTAGGCGGGTTCCCTTGTCAAGATTTTTCCATGATTTGGAAACAGCCGGGCTTAGAGGGTGAACGCGGCAATCTTTATAAAAGCTTTTTACGTTTTGTAAATGCAAAAAAACCGAAAGTT
Source organism: Neisseria sp. P0014.S002 (assembly GCF_051958295.1). Lineage (NCBI taxonomy): Bacteria > Pseudomonadati > Pseudomonadota > Betaproteobacteria > Neisseriales > Neisseriaceae > Neisseria > Neisseria sp. P0014.S002. The sequence goes on from NZ_JBQCVO010000005.1 coordinate 31,205, forward strand.
TTTGTTGCTGAGAATGTGAAAGGTTTGTTGACTGCTAACAAGAAAAAAGCCATCCAGCAAATTATTACCGACTTTGAAAATTGCGGTTATTACGTTCAGGCAAAGCTGTATAACTTTGCTGAATTTGGCGTACCTCAATTTCGTGAACGTGTGCTGATTGTCGGAGTACGTTTGGATACAGGATTTGATTTTCATCATCCAAAACCGACACACAATGAAACTGGCGAAAATGGCTTAAAACCATATGTAACTGCTGGTCAGGCGATATCTAATATTCCACAAAATGTTAGTAATAATGAATTACTAAAAATTAGTGATAAAACACGCCGTATGTTGGAATTAATTCCTGAAGGTGGAAATTTTACTGATATTCCTAAAGATCATCCTTTATATGTGAAAGGTATGATTAGCCACGTTTATCGTCGTATGCATCGGAACGAGCCATCAAAAACAATTATTGCAGCAGGTGGCGGTGGTACTTGGGGCTATCACTTCCCTGAACCGCGTGCTTTTACTAATAGAGAACGAGCAAGGCTTCAAAGTTTTCCTGATGATTTTGAGTTTGTCGGATCAACAACTGAAGTACGTCGCCAGATTGGTAATGCTGTTCCTCCTCAAGGTGTAGTTGAGCTAGCAAAGGCTATCTTACCAATTTTTTCAGGCAACTATAAAAAAGTAGATTTACATAAGAAATTGAAAGCAGAGAAGGATGTTTTATTTCATGACCGACTGAGCAAAATTCGAGGGGGAAAACAATGAATACAGTTTTTTCCAATATCGCCAATGCCAAAATTACTGAAAAATCGCTTAATACAGTTTGGATGGATTTATTTAAATCAGCGGATGAAGTTTTGATGGTAACAGGTTATGTATCTAATGATGCAGTGGTTGAGCTACATAAAATTTTGGAGCTAAATGATCACATTCAAAAAATAGATTTATTGGTTGGAATGCATTATTTGGAAGGTTTTAGCCATTTGCAATATGACAGCTTATGTAAACTAAATGATTTTTTGCAACATGAGAAAAGAGGAGCTGTCTATATTTCTCCTTTTGTGAAATTTCACGGAAAAATGTATTCCTTTAAAAATCATCAACAAATCAATGGGTTAATTGGTTCTGCTAACTTAACGTGTTTTTGGGATAGTACGGAACGTACTTATGAAACCATGTTACATTTGGATGGTAAGGTTGCACAGATGTTGCAGGCAGATATTCAAAATACCATTCATAAGCTAGGCAAAAATATCCAAGAAGTTGAGAGGCCGAGTACATTTATTGAACATAACAGTCATTTAGAAAATTGTTTGGGGGTACAGAAAATTGTACCAGAAAAGATTCGGCAACTATTTGCCCAAAAGTCAGAATATCATTTCTCAATTCCGGCTAAAACCGAAGAAAAAAGTAATTTGAATGTATTTTTTGGAGAAGGTCGACGAGATAAACGGGGGTTTGTCAAACCACGACCCTGGTATGAAGTAGAGTTGATTGTATCCAAAGACATCACTTCACAAGAAGGTTATCCGATTCTGAAGTCTTTTACAGTTATTACTGATGATGGTTGGCAATTTCAATGTAAGACATCGGGAGATTATTCCAAAAATTTCCGCTCAGAAAATGATTTGAAAACACTTGGCAAATGGATTAAAGGTCGTTTGGAAAATCGTGGTTGTCTGCAAAATAACGAGAAGATTACGCATGAAACCTTACGCCAATACGGTAACGATCATTTTGAGTTCCGTTCAACCGACAATCCTGATGTTTGGCTGCTCTCATTTAAGGGGAAAAACTAAATGTTGCAAACCTACTTGAATCAATTGACCCCGCCTGAATTAGCTGATTCTGTTAAAAATACCGTTGATGGTTTTATGGGGAAATTATCACAAACTGAACCGAAAATCGCTCAAAATGTTTTATTGCTGGGCAATGTTCAAAGTGGCAAAACGGCACAGGTTTTGGGTGTATTAAGTGCGCTGGCTGATGATGGCGACCACAAAGTTTTTTTGTATCTTACTACTGACAGCGTAGATTTACAGGAACAGACAGTCAAGCGCGCCGAAGCTAATCTGAAAAATTTTATTGTGTTGTCTGAAAACGATGACCGAAGTTTTATGCAGGTAATGAAGGCAAATAATCCCATCTTGGTTGTGATTAAAAAGAATGCCCGTGTATTGAAACGTTGGCGTAATTTGTTTGCCAGTCAAAGTAGCCTGAAAGGCTATCCTTTGGTTATTGTGGACGATGAAGCCGATGCGGCCAGCCTAAATACTAATGCTGATAAGCCGGATAAAGATGTCAGTACTATCAATAAACTGCTAAATGACATTAAGAATTCCTGTTGTCAAAGCCTATTTATTCAGTTGACCGCCACACCTCAGACCAAGCCTGATATTCATCATTTTGAGGAAATTTATGAAAAACTAATAGAACTTTTAGAAAATAAGCAAATTTATATTCTCGTCGTTAACTCGCAGACAGAATCAGATTTTGATTTAGAAAGAGGCTTTAACATTATTATTGGTGGGAATGTGATTGGACGAGGCTTAACTATTCCGAAATTACAAACGGTTTATTATAGTCGCACTGCCAAAAAACCGAATGCAGATACTTTCTGGCAACATTCGCGTATTTTTGGATATGACCGTGATAAATCATTATTACGGCTTTATATTCCGTTTGATGTCTATTACTTCTTTGTACAACTCAATCAAGCAAATAATCTGATTATTGAGCAGGCAAAAAATTCAGACGGCAATATTCAGGTTATTTATCCGGAAAATATCAATCCGACTCGAAAAAATGTATTGAAATTCGACAGTATCAATCAAATTGTGGGTGGTGTGAATTATTTTCCACTTCACCCAAACGAGGATAATTTGTCGGAGATTAACAAGATTTTGCCTTCTATTTTGAAAGATGAAATTCAATCTGATTTATATCAAATGGATATAGAAGATTTATTCTTGGTTCTAGATAAATTGGGTCATTATGTCCCAGATGACTGGAATAAGGAAAAATTTATTGCTGGTGTAGAAGCATTAAAGGTACAACGTCCAAGTTTTAAAACTTACGTTTTGATCAAAACAGGACGTAAACTTTCTCGAGCAACTGGCACAATGCTTTCGGAAGACGACCGTAAATTAGGAGAAAAATATCCCAATGATTTATTTCTTACACTTTATCAAGTAGTAGGAAATAAAGACAAAGGTTGGCAGGGAGAAGATTTTTGGTTACCTAATATTAAGTTGCCATATAAGGGACTGGTGTATTGGGGGGTGAAATAACATAAAAAAGGTCGTCTGAAAATAATCATATCGTTTTCAGACGACCTTTTTTATTGAGAAATAACAGGTTTATTTTTTGCTGTCTTTATCCGCATCTTTTTTCGGTGCAGGTTTTTTCGCTGCCAAGCCCAAAGATTTTTGCCATTCGGCTGGATTTTTCACCAAGTCCAAGGCTTTACGGAGTTGATCGTCTTTGGCCGGATTTGGAATGCGGCGGCTGGAGATGTCTTCGTCTTTGTCTTTTTTAGACTTGTCTTTATCGGCTTTGGTTTCTGCGTTGGCAGGCGTTTCAGTGCTGCTGTTGACGTCTTGGCCGCCCAACGGATTGCCGATATGGCCGACTAAATCGGCTTCGCGGCTTTCAAAGGCTCGGTCTTTGTCTTTGACTTCAACGTCAGGAACAATGCCTTGCGCTTGAATCGATCGGTCGTTTGGCGTGTAGTAAAGGGCTGTGGTCAGTTTGACTGCGCTGCCGCCGGAAAGCGGAATCAGGGTTTGCACTGAGCCTTTGCCGAAACTTTGTGTGCCGACGACGACGGCGCGTTTGTGGTCTTGCAATGCGCCGGCAACGATTTCGGAAGCGGAGGCCGAGCCTGCATTAATCAGGACGGTCATCGGAATGGTTTTCAGCTCGGCAGGCAATCCGGCCAATGGGTCTTTGCCGCTGGTGGTGATGTAGTCTTCGGCAGTTGCTTTGAGTACCATGCCTTCTTTTTTGTTGCGGCCTTTGGTGCTGACAACGGTTACGTCAGGTTGTAAGAAGGCGGCGGATACGCCGACTGCGCCGTTGAGCAGGCCGCCCGGGTCGTCGCGTAAGTCGAGGATGATGCCTTTGAGCGGACCTTTGTTTTCTTTGACGAGGGCTTGTGCGGCTTCGTTGAGTGCGGCAACGGTGCGCTCTTGGAATTGGGAGACGCGGATGTAGCCGTAGTCTTTTTCAAGCAGGTGATGGCGCACGCTTTTGACTTTGATGATGGCGCGGGTCAGGTTGATGACGATGGGTTTGTCGGCATTTTTGCGTGAAAGGGTCAGGGTGATTTTGGTACCCGGTTTGCCGCGCATTTTTTTGACGGCTTCGCTGACGGTCAGGCCGCGGGTAGAGGTATTGTCGATTTTGACGATGAAGTCGCCGCTTTTCACGCCGGCGCGTTCTGCCGGAGTATCTTCAATCGGGGCAACGACTTTGACGAAGCCGTCTTCTTGTCCGATTTCCATGCCCAGACCGCCGAATTCGCCGCTGGTGGATTCTTTCATTTCGGCATAGCCTTTTTTGTCCATATACTCGGAATGAGGATCGAGATCGGACACCATGCCTTTCATTGCGCCTTCAAAGAGCTCGGCGTCGGGTTTGTCTTGGTAATAGTTGGCTTTGATTTGGCCGTACACTTCTGCCATGGTGCGGATGGTTTGCACGGGCAGGGCCTCGTTGTCTTTTTTATCTTTTTCGGCGGCAAAACTTTGTACACTCAGACTGAGGGCGATGCCGCTAAATGCGCCGAGAGTGTAGATTGCAACTTTTTTCAAAGTGGATTTTGTTGACATTCGTTTGACTTTCTTTTTGTGCACGGTAAGCAAAGTGGTTTTTGTTTTCTCTGAACCCGTTGACTTTATGTGATTTAAACGCTTGAAACAATAAGTTTAAGGTAAAAGTTTGTTGTTTAATGTGCTGAACAGGCGTGAAAATCGTGTTTTATTGTAGTTTATGATGAAAATTCAGACGGCCTGAAGGGGAAAAGCCCACCCAGGCCGTCTGAAACATCAGTTAATCCATGAAAGCGGATTCATGACTTGTCCGTTGTAGCGGACTTCAAGGTAAAGGCCGGTTTCGCCCGACGGCAAAGTGCCGCTGGTGCCAATTTTGCTGCCGGCATTGACGGCGTAGTTTTGGGCGGTGTCGATTTCGTTCAGACCGGAGTAAATGCTGACATAGCCGTCGCCGTGGTCGAGGACGACTACTTTGCCGTAGCCTTCAAGTTCGCCGGCAAAAGTAACCGTGCCTGAGGCAATGCTGCTGACCGGAGCAGGAACGGTATTGTAGAACACGCCTTTCCAAACTTCACCATCGCCACGGTCTTGACCGAACAGGCCTGCCAGTGTGCCGTTAACCGGTTTTTTCAGACGGCCTTGCATACGGCTGAAGCTGTTGGCGTTGCTGACGGTAAAGCCTTGGGTGTTGGGGGCTTGCAGTTTCATGTCTTCGTCAGTCAGCGTGGACATGGCGGCGCGTTCTGCTTCAGCTTTTTGTTGGGCGGCAGCCTGCTCTTTGCGGGCTTTTTCAGCGGCGGCCAAGCGGATTTCGGCGGCTTTTTTACGCGCTTCGGCTTCGGCTTTGCGTTGCTCGGCTTTGCGTTTTTCCAAATCTTTCAAGAGATTGTTGAGGCGTTGCTCGTTTTCTCTGTGGTTGATTTTCTTTTGCGCTTCTTTGGCCATTTGCGCGTTTTGACGGCGGCTTTCGGCTTGTTCGGTGGTATTGGTTACGCCTTGTTGGCGCAATGAAGCTTGGATATTGGCTTGCAGTTTTTTCAGGTAAGCCAATTCATTGTTGATTTTTTGCTCTTGCGCTGCCAGCTCTTTCTGTTGTTTTTCCAAGTCTCTCATGACTTGGTCGTTGGCGTTGTTGATATAACGCGTGTAACGCAGGAAGCGGGTTTTTTGACCGGCATCGGCGTTTTTCAGGAAGAGGGCGACCGCGTTGGGCTGGCTGTTTTTATAGTTGCCGGAAACAAAACGCGAAATTTGGGCGCGCGTGTTGGAAACTTCGGCTTTTAACTGGTTGGCATCGGCATTGAGCTTTTGGAATTTTTCCCATGCGTCGCGTTGTTTGCGGTTGATGCCGGAGAGGTTGTTGCGTGTTTGTTGCAGCTGTTTGAGCGTGGCATTGACATGGACAATGAAACCCTCGTTGCGTTTGGCAAAGGATTTCTTGGTTTCCATATCGTTGGCGGCGGCAGTTACGGCTGCTTTGAAATCGTTTTCGGCTGAAGAAGCGGCTTTCGGCTCAACTTTAGGCTCGGCTTTTTTGTTTTGCTCTTTGGCTTTTGTGTCTTTTTTAGTGTCTTTTTTGTCTTCAACAGCTTTGTTCGCAGTCTCTTTGGCTTCTTTAGCGTCGGCCTTTTTGTCTTCGGCTGCTTTTTTTACGGGCTCTTTGGTTTTTTTGCCGTCTTTTTTATCTTCAGCCACTTTCTTAGCAGGCTCTTTGGCTTTACTGTCTTTTTTATCTTCAACAGGTTTCTTGTCTTGTTCTTTGGCTTTGCCGGATTTTGCGGCTGTGGCTTTTTTGTCTTTTGCTGTTTCTTTAGGCTCTTCGGCTTTACGGTCGGCCTTTTTATTGTCGGCAGCTGCTTCGGCGGCTTTAGCCGTTTTGTTTTTGGCTGAAGCGTGTTCGTTTTTGTCGGCGGTTTCCTTCTCTTTGGAGGCTTTGGCTTTAACCGCTTTTTTGTCTTCCTCTTTTTCTTTTGCTGCTTGTTTTTTTGAGGTTTCTTTTTTTACATCTGCCTTAGCGGCTTCTTTCTCTTTTTTTACGGGCGCAGCTTTTTTGACGGCGGCCGCTTTTTCTTTCGGCGCGTCTTTGGCAGCATAGGTTGGTAGGGAGAAACTGAGCAACAGGGCGAGAATGAGGGGTTTGTAACGCATGGTTCGATCTTGCTATCAAAGTAGGAACAATAGGACGGATTATACTGTCTGTAAGGCCGTCTGAAAATAATATCGGGTTGCAATATGGACGAACGGTCTTATATAGTAACGATAGAGTAGGCGGACGGGATTTAAGTCTGCCTGGAAACTGACAGTCTGCATCGACAGGATATTATGAAAAAATATTTATTAGTAGTGTTGGGTGCCATGGTTTTGGCGGCTTGTGGTGACAATACCGATAAAATCGGGCGCGCCAGTACAGTGTTTCATATGCTGGGTAAAAACGACCGTATTGAAGTGGAAGGTTTTGACGATCCTGATGTGCAGGGGGTGGCCTGTTATATTTCGTACGCGAAAAAAGGCGGTTTGAAAGAAACGGTCAATCTGGAAGAAGATGCCAGCGACGCATCGGTTTCCTGCGTGCAAAGTGCGGAAGTCATCCGTTATAACGAGTCTGCGGTTTTGAAACCGCGACAAGTGTTCAAACGCAGTGCCAGCATAGCATTTAAGAGCCAGCAGATTATCCGCTACTACGATCCGAAACGTAAGTCTTTCGCTTATTTGGTGTACAGCGATAAAATCGTTCAAGGCTCGCCGAAAAACTCTTTGAGCGCGGTATCGTGTTTTGCCCATGCGAAAACCGATACGCCTGTACCGGCAGGCGGCGCGGTTTACGGTGCGTGCGTGGTGGATGCGCCGGTTGCCGAGGGACAAAAATAATAAAATCAGCTTATAGATTAAAAGAATATGAATTTAGCCAACCATTTCCTGATTGCCATGCCTCATATGGACGATCCGTTTTTTACGGATACGGTCATTTATGTGTGCGAACACGATGAAGAAGGTGCGCTGGGCATCATCATCAACAAGCCTTCGCCGATTACCATGGACATGATTTTCGCCGCCGCCGACCGTAATATCCCGTTGCGCCTGCAACATGAAAACGTGATGATGGGCGGGCCGGTTCAGATTGAGCGCGGCTATGTCGTGCATACGCCGATCGGCCGCTGGCAAAACAGCATGGTGGTTACCGATAACGTCGCGCTGACTTCTTCGCGCGATGTGATTGAAAACTTGTCTAAAGAAGGTGCGGTTGATAAGGCTTTGATCAGCATTGGTTATTCGAAATGGGGCAAAGGGCAGTTGGAACGCGAGCTGGCAGAAAATGTTTGGCTGACCGTTCCCGCGGACGAGCATATTCTGTTTGATGTGCCTTACGAACTCCGTTATGCCGCCGCTTTTGAAAAATTGGGCGTCAATCCGAACGCCTTGGTTTCGGGAGTCGGCCATGCCTGATGCACCAAAAGGCACGGTTTTGGCCTTTGACTTCGGCGAGGCGCGTATCGGCGTGGCGCAGGGGGATGCCGAGTTGGGCATGACCCATCCGTTGGCAACGTTAACCGGCAACAGCAATGATGAAAAATTCGAGGCCATTGCCAAGCTGGTCAAAGAATGGCAACCCAAGTATTTTGTGGTCGGTCTGCCGACGCATACCGACGGGACGGAGCATGAGTTGACCCGTTTGAGCCGCAAGTTTGGCCGCCGTTTGCACGGACGTTTTAACTTGCCGGTTTATTGGGTGGACGAAAGGATGTCTTCCCTATACGCGGAAAGCTTGCTTGCAGAAGCCCAAGTATTTGGTCGAAAACAAAAATCCGTACTTGACCAAGTAGCGGCGCAGGCAATTTTGCAAGGGTTTTTTGAAGGTGGTGCGGCCGAGTATTTCAATGGCCGCGAAGAATAGCTTTATTCATTATAAAGGCCGTCTGAAACTGGGTTTCAGACGGCCTTTGTTTTGTTACGGCTTTGGGATAAAAGAAGTTTAGTTTGGTTAAGCCTGATTTTTTCAGTTCAAGTTTTGCTACACTCCGTTTTCTTTTTTTAGACACAAATACAAGGAAAAAGTCATGGCACTCATGGACAATCTTTTGAATGCGGCTACTCAAATGTTGGGTGGCAGCAGCGAAAACGGCGCACAAGGTTCTCTGACCGATATGGCGATGGATTTGGTGAAACAGCAAGGCGGCGTGGGTAACCTGATCAACCAACTGCAACAAGGAGGTTTGGGCGATGCACTGAGCAGCTGGGTTTCCAACCAATCCAGCAACCTGCCTGTGTCCGGCAGCGACCTGCAAAATGCGTTGGGCAGCGATACGGTAAACCAAATCGCGCAAAAATTCGGCGTGGATGCTGGTCAAGCAGGCGATTTGTTGGCAAAAGTGTTGCCAGACTTGGTCGATAAAGCCACGCCTAACGGCACGGCTCAAGATGCGGATGGCTTCGGCTTGGACGACATCGCTTCTATACTGCTGAAAAACTTTATGAAATAATGAGTTAAATTATTTGATAAGGCCGTCTGAATCCGTTCAGACGGCCTTATAACTTTTGGTTCACGGTAAATAACCAATAAGTCTTTTTCTGATGGGGGCGGATGGCTTATGATGGACACTTCATTTCACCAAATAAGAAGGTTATACACATGTCCCGCTTGACCATACACACAGTTGAAACCGCTCCTGAAGCTGCTAAACCACGCGTTGAAGCCGTATTGAAAAACAACGGCTTTATTCCTAACCTGATCGGCGTTTTGGCCAATGCGCCTGAAGCTTTGGCGTTTTATCAAGAAGTTGGCAAGCTGAATGCGGCCAACAGCCTGACTGACGGCGAAGTTGAAGTTGTCCAAATCATCGCCGCCCGTACCAACGAATGCGGTTTCTGCGTTGCCGGCCACACTAAACTGGCTACTCTGAAAAAACTGCTGTCCGAACAATCCATCAAAGCCGCACGCGCATTGGCTGCAGGCGAGTTTGACGATGCCAAACTGGGTGCTTTGGCGACATTCACCCAAGCCGTTATGGCGAAAAAAGGCGCGGTATCAGACGACGAGCTGAAAGCTTTCTTTGATGCAGGCTACAACCAACAGCAAGCCGTTGAAGTCGTCATGGGCGTTGCTTTGGCAACCTTGTGCAACTACGTCAACAACCTTGCCAAAACTGAAATCAATCCTGAATTGCAGGCATTTGCCTAATTTCATCAAAGGCCGTCTGAAAATTCAGACGGCCTTTTAGTAAAAAGCAAGGGATATCCTTGTTGCCAAGAATAATTTATGAGTAGAACCATCTACGCTTCAAACCTTATTCAGAGGAAAAATCATGACACGCGAAGCTTTATTGAACAATGTTGCCGCACTCGTTAAAAGCAAGCTGAAACCATTGGTGGACGACATCGACCGCAAAGGCCTGTATCCGAAAGAATTTATGCTGGAATTGGGCAAAATCGGCGGTTTTGCCGCGACCGGTACGGTTGAAGAAGGCGGTAACGGTTTGGGTTTGGCAACGCAAATCGTTGTATTGCGCGAAATCGGTAAAGAATGCGGCGCCACTTCGTTCAGCGCATGGTGTCAGGCGGCTTGCGCGTGGTATCTGCACCAATCGCCTAATCAAGCAGTTAAAGACAAATATTTTGCCGATATTCTGCAGGGTAAAGTTTTGGCCGGTACGGGCATGTCCAATACCGTCAAACACCTTGCCGGCATTGAAAAACACAACCTGCAAGCCGAGCGCGTCGAGGGCGGCTACAAAGTCAATGGCGCTTTGCCTTGGGTATCCAATATCGGCGAAGACCATATTTGGGCGAATACCGCCCAAGTCGGCGACAGCTATGTGATGTTTATCACCGGCGGCCAATGGGAAGGCGTGACCCTGCAAGATTGCCCTGAGTTTTGCGGTTTGGAAGGCACGCGCACTTACAGCCTGAATTTTAAAGACGTGTTTATTCCCGATGAAGATGTGATTGCTGCGCCTGAGCAATTCCAGTCTTATATTCCGACCATTAAAGCCGGTTTCATCTTGCTGCAAATAGGTATCGGCGCCGGTGTGATTGACGGTGCGCTCGGCATTATCCGTATGGCCAATGTAGTGAACGCGGAAGTGAACGCTTACCTCGACCACAGCTACGATGATTTGAAAGCCGCGTTGGACGACGCATGGGCGGAAACCGAACGCCTCGCCGATGATGCGTGGAACAACAAACCTGACACGCTGGCAACCTTGAAACTGCGTGAAGCCGCTGCCGTGTTGGCTCTGAACGCCACTCAATCTGCCGCATTGCATGCAGGGGCGAAAGGTTATCTGATGCGCAGTCCGGCGCAACGCCGCGTCCGCGAGGCCATGTTCGTCGCCATCGTAACACCGGCCATCAAGCACCTGCGTAAAGAAATCGCCGCTTTGGAAGCAGCGCAATAAATTCAAAATATCAACAATAAAACACACAAAAGGCCGTCTGAAAATACGGTTTCAGACGGCCTTTTAAAATAGAAGGAACACAAAATGGCTCAATATATGTGCGGCCCTTGCGGCTGGATTTACGACGAAGACCTCGGCGACCCCGAACACGGCCTGCCTGCCGGAACCAAGTTTGAGGATATTCCCGACGACTGGAAATGTCCTGAGTGCGGCGTAGGTAAAGAAGATTTTTATCTGTTGGATTTCGTGATATAACTTGGTCAATTTAAAAAGGCCGTCTGAAATTTCAGACGGCCTTTGTTTTATCGGCGGTATAAAGCAACCATGGTTTCAGCCGCTTTGACGCAGCTTTCCACATCGGCAACCAAAGCGATGCGGACGTAGCCTTCGCCCGGATTGCCTTGTTCGGTATCGCGGGCGAGGAAGCGGCCGGGCAACACTTGGATAGCGGCTTTCTGCCACAGGTTGCGCGTGAATGCCAAGTCGTCGCCATCGGGAACTTTCAGCCAAATGTAGAACGACGCGTCAGGAAGTTTGACATCGAATGCCTGTTGCAAAATAGGGATGACGCGGTCGAATTTTTCTTGGTAGAGGCGGCGGTTGTCAATGACGTGTTCTTCATCGTTCCAAGCGGCAATGCTGGCGCGTTGGACGGGAATGCTCATCGCGCTGCCATGATAGGTGCGGTAGAGCAGGAAGTTTTTGAGCAACTCGGCATCGCCTGCGACAAAGCCCGAACGCAAACCGGGGACGTTGGAGCGTTTGGACAGGCTGGTAAACATAATAATGTTACGCGTGCCGCGTCCTAATTGCGCCGCAGCCTGCAGGCCGCCGATTGGTTTGTTGCCGTCAAAATAGATTTCGGAATAGCATTCGTCAGAGGCAATAACGAAGCCGTATTTGTCTTGCAAATCAAAAATTTCTTTCCAGTCTTCCAATTGCAGGACGCTGCCACTCGGATTGTTGGGCGAGCAGACGATCAGGACTTTGGTGCGTTGCCATACGTCTTCGGGCAGGCTGCTCCAATCAGGATTGAAGCTGGGCGCAGGACAGTTGGCAAAATGGATTTCGCCGCCGCCCAAAATAGTCGCGCCTTCGTAAATTTGATAGAAAGGATTAGGGCTGATAACGACCGGTTTGGGGCCGTCTGAAGCCGGATTTAAAACGGTTTGGATAAAAGAGAACAAAGCTTCCCGGCTGCCCAATACTGGCAGGATTTCATTGTCGGGATTGAGGCTCAAACCATCATAACGGCGGGCAACCCATTCGGCACAGGCTTGGCGCAGTTCGGGCAGGCCTGCGGTCAGCGGATATTTTTCCAGTTCGTGCAGGGAGGCGGTCAGCGCGTCGGTGATGACTTTGGGCGTCGGGTGTTTCGGCTCGCCGATTTGCAGATGAGTGGGCGTTACGCCTTCGGGTGCATCAATGCCTTGCATGGCTTCACGCAGGCGGGCGAAAGGATAGGGTTTGAGATGGTTCAATAATGGGTTCATGATGTTTCTGCCGATAAATTAAGGCAACAATCTTAGCATTTTTTAGATGGATTGGGACAAAAAGGCCGTCTGAAAACAGGGTTTAAATGTTTTTCAGACGGCCTTTTGAATATTGATGCGTTTATTTGGCAGGGACGACGGGCAGTGAACCGTTCAAGAGATAATGAATGGTTTCTTGAACCGTACGGATGGCGTTGCCAAATGGCAGCGGGTCTTTACCGCGGAAAAACAGGCCTTTGTCGACTTCGCCGCGGAATGCTGCGGAAAGTTGGATGTCGATACAGAATTGGCCGGCTTTGGCCAAACCATCGCGCAAGCCGCAACTGGTCAGGCAGTTCAGGCCTTGGGTGCAACGGCGCGGATCATTTTTGGCATTGGCTTGCAATTTGGCTTCGCGTTTGATGTAGCTGTCGAGGAATTTGGTGCGCACACCGCGAGCAGGCAAACCGGCAACAGACATGAATTCAACCACTTTTTCGGTTTCCGCACCGGCCAGCGTTTTCTTGAAGTTGATGTGGGCATCGCCTTCTTCGGTCACGGCAAATGCGGTACCGATTTGAACGGCGGACGCGCCCCAGTTTTTCAAGGCTGTTTTGACTTTTTCAAAGTTTGCCATACCGCCGGCGAGTACCAACGGGATTTTTTCGCTTTCCAAGCCCAAGTTTTTGAATACTTCAAACGTTTCTTCAATAACGCGTTTGAACTCAAATTTGGCATCGTTCACGCCGTCAACGGTTGCTGCACCCAAGTGGCCGGCTGCGTGGGCAGGGTGTTCGATAACGATGGCATCGGGCAAGATGCCTTTTTTCATCCAACGTTTCAAAACAATGTTGATACCGCGTGATTCAGACAAGATAGGGAAGAGGGCGACATCTTTGTGGTAGCCCTCTGCCATTTCCGGCAGATCTAAAGGCAAACCTGCGCCCATCACAATCGCGTCTGCACCGGATTCGCAGGCCTGACGGACGTAGGCGGCATGGTCTTTTACGGCTTTCATGACGTTGACGGCAATCATGCCTTTGCCTTCTGAATCGGCTTTGGCTTTTTTGATTTCACGGTCAAGCGCGATGCAGTTGAGGCGGGTGTATTTTTCTTCGCTGGAATCGATTTTTGATTCGGCCAGCAAATCTTCGTGCAAGTGGCGCAAATCGACGCTGGCGATGGTACCTACGCCGTTTTCGCGCGCAACCGCGCTGGAGAGTTTTGATGCGGAAACGCCTACACCCATACCGCCTTGTACGACGGGAATCAGTGATTTGCCACGGATAATCAATGGGTCAAAGTTGTTTTGCATGGATGCTCCTTCATAGATTCTGGATGGTGCCGTCTGAAATCCTATGAAATGGATTGGATAACGGACTGATGTGTATATAAATAAGTGTGTTTTTCGCCGCCGTTTTTCAGACGGCATGAGGCGTGTTTTTAAAATTTTAGGAATTATACTCTAAGTTAGTGTAAAAATTAGAGTATTAATACAGTTTTTTTGAAGGAAAAATTGAAAAGTCTTGTTAATAAAAGAATAAATTTTATGACAGGTTTGGTTGCGGAGAAGAAATTGCAAACAAAATCCACAAAGAAAAAGGCCGTCTGAAATTTCAGACGGCCTTGAGTATGGGAATCAGACAGATGTCGGATTACATTTGTTTTTTAGCGGCGTCAATGGCGCGTTGGTCAGGGTTGATCAAGATTTCAACGCGGCGGTTTTGTGCACGGCCTTCAACAGTAGCGTTGGAGGCGATTGGTTGACGGGAGCCGTAACCGAAAGTGCTCAAACGGGTGCTGCTTACGCCACGGGATTGCAGGAAGGTGGCAACAGATTCGGCGCGGTTGCGAGACAATGGTTCGTTGATGGCATCGTTGCCGGTATTGTCGGTGTGGCCGTTGATGGTCAAAGTGGTGTCAGGATATTGAACCAAAGTTTGCGCGGCGGCAGACAAGGCGCTTTGAGCATGGCCGCTCAGGGCAGTGCTGCCGGTAGCGAAGGTTACGTTTTCAGGCATAACCAGTTTGATTTGGTTGCCTTGACGTTCAACTTCGATGTTGGTGTTGGCCAGGCTTTGACGCAGTTTTTTCTCTTGGTAGTCCATGTAACCGCCGATACCGGCACCTACTGCACCACAAGCCAATGCGGAGTTACGCGCGCCTTTACCGCCGTGGGTCAGCGCACCAACGATGCCGCAAACAGCCGCACCGCCCAAACCGTACATAGCGGTTTTGCTGGCGGATTGTTGACCGGTAACAGGATCGGTCACACAGCCGGTGAGTGCCAAAGGAATGGCAGTAGCAATAACGGTCAGGGGTTTCAAGAATTTCATGTCGTATCCTCTTTTTAGATGACGGCTCGGGCCGTCTGAAAAAATGAATAAAAACCGCGTGGGTCATTACGAATTAATGATACCGAATATCCGAAACGCAAAAGAATGGGTTTAACCCGATATTACGCAAATATTTGCCAGTTAACATAATACTGAAACATTTATGCATTTTTCTGCCCGTTTGGCCATTTTGTAGTCAGATGAAAAGTAAGTTTCTTTACGATTTCTTCCGTTTTTCCTTTTTACGGCGATACCAGCTGACAAATGCCCATTTCAATCTGACTTTGACATCGTATCCCACCGAGCCTGCGCCCAGTATGAACAAAACGGCGGAAACGGGTAGGGCGAAATGATGGCCGACCAAATGATAACCCCATACGCCAACCACGCCGCCCAGTAAAAACGACAGCATCAAGCCGCTTAAAAGCCACATTTTCGGTTTGTTGACGCGGACGTGCGGCAGGCGCGGATGATGTTGTTTGGAATAATAAAGTGCGCGGGAAATTTCAATGCCCAAATCGGTTGCAGTGCCGGTCATGTGGGTGGAACGGATGGCGGAGCCGGACAAAAGCGTAATGACGGTATTGTGCATGCCCATGATAAAGCACAATAAAAACAATGCTAAAGACGGCATGATGAAATCCGATCCGCCAAAATCCCATTCCATCGCGGTAATGCCGAACAAACCGAAGATCAACAGATAAACCGCTTCCAGCCACATGGAAAAACCAAAGCTGCCACGGAAACGCATTTGCTGCGTCCACAAAATGACCCAGCCCGAATGCGCGGCTCCTGCAACAAAACACAACACGCTGATTGTGGCAATAATGGCCACACTCCACTCTTGAAGATACAAAACATCTGCCAACAGCGACATTGAGCCGGTAACGTGGGAGGTATAACGTGAGAATGCGAAGTAACCGCCGGCATTAATCGCGCCGGCAAGAAAGGCCATGATGTAGCCTAGCCGTCTGAAACGGGCGTCGGAAATATTGTGTTCGTGCAGGTACGGACGGTCTGCCTGCCAAAACGGCGGCGTGTGTTGCCTATGGTGGCGCGGTCGGTAAGAGTGAGGCCGTTTGTCGTCGTTCATTGATTTGAGGATAGGGTCGAGCATTTATATTGGGTGTATTTTATATGCAACTGCCTGCTGCTAAGAACAAATAATATAAAGTGTCCCCAAGTTGCCACACTTGCCCATTATAAGATGAGGGCGTACATTAATAGCCATGCATGAGTATAAGGAAACATCCGATGAATCCTATCCGCCTAACCTTATTGATAGGTGCTGCCGCATTGCTTGCCGCCTGCGCCACCACGCCTGAGCAAAAAGCCGCACGCGCCCAAGCGCAGAAACGCTATGAGCAGGATCTTCAAGTCAATCTTGCCGCCCAATGCGATCAGGAAACTGCCGCGCTGATCCGCCGCAAATTTGACGAAGAAGGCAAACCCGGTGCCGCAACTGCGGAACAAAAAGCCTTCCGCCTCAAATATATCGACAAAGTTTCCGATCCGATGTTCCAAGCCTGCTACAAAATGGCATGGCAAAACTATATTTCCCAAGAACAGCTGCGCGAAGCCCGCTACTATCGCTATTACGACGATTGGGGTTATCCGTTTGGCCGTTATCCTTGGTGGTGGTAAGGTATTAACAAACTTTAAGGCCGTCTGAAAGCATATATTTATTGGTTTCAGACGGCCTAAGGTTTATTGAAACGGCAATAACGTTTACAATAGCCGCCTATTCAAACACAATACCCACCACCCATGAACATCTGGCTTGGACAGCGACACGCGCCCAAATTTCCGCAAGGAGCTGCCGTAACCATCGGCAACTTTGACGGCGTACACCTCGGGCACAAACACATTCTACAAAAACTCAAACGAGAGGCAGACCAGCGCGGTCTGCCTGTTGTCGTTGTTGTTTTTGAGCCCCAGCCCAAAGAATTTTTTGCGCGCAAAGCCGGGAAAAAGCTGCCTTACCGCATCAGTCCGCTGCGTACCAAATTGCGCCTTTTGCGTGAAACCGGCTGTGTGGATGCCGTTTGGGTCTTGCGTTTTAACCAAGCTTTCTCCGATATGAGCGCACAAGCGTTTATCGACCAGCTTTTGCGCCAAACGCTTAACACGCGTTATTTGTTGATTGGCGACGATTTCCGTTTCGGTGCCGGCCGTGAAGGTTGTTTTGAACTCTTAGCTCAACAGTCCGATATGCAAACCGAGCGCACACCGTCCGTTATCGTTGAAGACATCCGCACCAGCAGTACCGCCGTCCGCCAAGCCCTTTCAGACGGCAAGTTGGAATACGCCAAAAAATTGTTGGGCCATGATTACGTGTTAAGCGGCAAGGTCAAACACGGGCAAAAACTCGGCCGCACCATCAACGCGCCTACCGCCAATGTTCAGCTTCCTCCGTATCATTATGCGCTAAGCGGCGTATTTGTCGTTGAAGCAGACGGCACATTCGGTACGCGCCGAGGCGTTGCCAGCTTTGGTTTTAATCCCACTGTCAGCAACAACCGCTCGCAAAAGCTGGAAGTCCATCTGTTCGATTTCAACGGCGATTTGTACGGCCAGCGTATCTTCGTCCGCTTCCTGCACAAACTGCGTGACGAGAAAAAATTTGAGAGTATCGAAGCATTGAAAACCCAAATTTTGCAAGATATGGAAGATGCGAGGGTTTGGGAAGCATAGAAACGCTTCTAGAAGCTTATAAAATCAAGATAATTGGGCTACAATAAGTCCTTTGAATTTTTTTCAGACGGCCTGTTCTTTTCAAAATGAGCAATCAGGCCGTCTGAAACCGAAATACCGCAACAATAGAGATTAAAAAATGACCGATTACAGTAAAACCGTAAACCTGCTCGAGAGCCCGTTTCCAATGCGCGGCAATCTTGCCAAGCGCGAGCCTGCATGGCTGAAAAGCTGGTACGAGCAAAAACGCTACCAAAAACTGCGCGAAATCGCCAAAGGCCGTCCGAAATTCATTCTGCACGACGGTCCTCCGTATGCCAACGGCGACATCCACATCGGTCATGCCGTCAATAAAATTCTCAAAGACATCATTATCCGCAGCAAAACCCAAGCCGGTTTTGACGCGCCTTACGTACCGGGTTGGGACTGCCACGGTTTGCCTATCGAAGTGATGGTAGAAAAACTGCACGGCAAAGATATGCCTAAAGCCCGTTTCCGCGAATTGTGCCGCGAATACGCCGCCGAACAGATTGCCCGTCAGAAAAAAGACTTTATCCGCTTGGGCGTGTTGGGCGACTGGGACAATCCTTACCTGACCATGGATTTCAAAACCGAAGCAGATACCGTGCGTATGCTCGGCGAAATCTACAAATCCGGCTATCTCTACCGCGGCGCCAAACCGGTTCAATTCTGCTTGGACTGCGGCTCTTCATTGGCCGAAGCCGAAGTGGAATATAAAGACAAAGTATCGCCTGCGATTGACGTTGCCTATCCGTTTAAAGACACTGCCGCGCTTGCCGCCGCATTCGGTTTGGCAAGTATCGAAGGCAAAGCGTTTGCCGTCATCTGGACGACCACGCCTTGGACGCTGCCCGCAAGCCAAGCCGTGTCTGCTGGCGCAGACGTGGTGTATCAACTGATTGATACGCCCAAAGGCAAATTGGTGTTGGCCAAAGATTTGGCAGAAGACGCGCTCAAACGTTACGGTTTTTCAGACGGCATTGCTATTCTTGCCGAAACCACCGGCGACAAGCTGGAAAACCTGCATATGAATCATCCGTTCTTCGAACGCGATATTCCCATGCTCAACGGCGACCATGTTACCACCGATGCCGGTACCGGCTTGGTGCATACTGCGCCTGCGCATGGTCTGGAAGACTACGCTGTCTGCAATAAATACGGCATCGAGCTTTACAACCCTGTCAACGCCGAAGGTAAATACATCAGCGAAACCCCGCGCGTTGCCGGCATGAGCGTTTGGGAAGCTAATCCCGTTATCCTGCAATGGCTGGAAGAAACCGGCAACCTATTGGCAAGCAGCAAAATCGAACACAGCTACGCACATTGCTGGCGTCACAAAACGCCGTTGATTTACCGTGCGACCGGCCAATGGTTTGTCGGTATGGATAAAGCCGGAAAAGACGGTAAAACCCTGCGCGACAAAGCCATCAAAGCCGTTGATGACACCGAATTCTTCCCGTCATGGGGTCGTGCGCGTTTGGAAGCCATGATTGAAGGCCGTCCTGACTGGGTGGTTTCACGCCAACGCTATTGGGGTACGCCGATGACTTTCTTTGTTCACAAAGAAACCGGTGAACTGCATCCGAACTCTGCTGAGTTGTTGGAAAAAGTTGCCCAAAAAATCGAAGAAAAAGGCATCGAAGCATGGTTCTCTCTCGATAAGAGCGAACTCTTGAGCGCGGAAGATTGTGAAAATTACGACAAACTTTCCGACACGATGGACGTGTGGTTCGACTCAGGTTCGACCCATTATTCCGTCTTGAAACAACGCGAAGAATTGGAATGGCCGGCTGACTTGTACCTCGAAGGCAGCGACCAACACCGCGGCTGGTTCCAATCGTCTATGTTGACCGGTTGTGCCTCATCAATGGGTCGCGCGCCATACAAACAGCTGCTGACCCACGGTTTTGTGGTTGACCAAAACGGCCGCAAAATGTCGAAATCCATCGGCAACGTCGTTGCACCGCAAGAAGTTTACAACGAGTTCGGCGCAGACATCCTGCGTCTGTGGGCGGCATCCACCGATTACAGTGGCGAATTGGCGAT
This sequence comes from Neisseria sp. P0014.S002, assembly GCF_051958295.1. Taxonomy (NCBI): domain Bacteria; kingdom Pseudomonadati; phylum Pseudomonadota; class Betaproteobacteria; order Neisseriales; family Neisseriaceae; genus Neisseria; species Neisseria sp. P0014.S002. The sequence continues at coordinate 50,935 of NZ_JBQCVO010000005.1, forward strand.
TTCCAAAGAAATCCTCAAACGCGTAACTGAAAGCTACCGCCGTATCCGCAATACCTTGAGCTTCCTGTTTGCCAACCTCAGCGACTTCAATCCTATTGAAGATGCCGTGCAACAGGCAGACATGGTGGAAATCGACCGTTACGCCGTGGTATTGGCACGTCAGCTGCAAGAGCGTCTGGCAGGCGATTACTATCCGCGCTATGCCTTCCACTTCGCTGTAAAAGATATTGTTTCTTTCTGCTCGGAAGACTTGGGCGCGTTCTACCTCGATATCCTGAAAGACCGCCTCTACACCACCAAAGCAGACAGCCATGCACGCCGCAGCGCGCAAACTGCGCTGTATCACATCACACGCAGTTTGGTTCTGCTGATTGCTCCGATTTTGTGCTTCACCGGCGAGGAAGCATGGGACATCATTGGTGGCGGCGAAGAAGACAGCGTCCTCTTCCACACATGGCATGAGTTCCCATTTATCAATGAAAAAGCCGAAGCCGAATTGGTGAAAAAATGGACGGCAATCCGCGAAGTACGCGAAGCAGTAACTGCCGCCATCGAGCCTTTGCGTACGGATAAAACCGTCGGTTCTTCATTGCAAGCCGAAGCCGAAATTACGGCTCCTGAAGAAATTGCCGATTATCTGAACACTTTGGGCGAAGAATTGCGTTTTGCTTTGCTGGTGTCTAAAGCAGAAGTGAAAGTAGGTGATGAACTTGCTGTAACCGTTAAAGCCAGCGATGGTGAAAAATGCGAACGCTGCTGGCACTATACCCACGATGTGGGCGCAGTTGCAGGCCATGAAACCATCTGTAAACGTTGTGCAGACAACGTTGATGGTAAAGGCGAAGACAGACATTACGCTTAATTGTTTGGTCTAAGATAAAGGCCGTCTGAAAACTTTGGTAATAGGTTTCAGACGGCCTTTGTTATAGCGAATAGATTTTGAAGGGTAATTGGGATTTGTAGTTTTGGTCAATAGAGATAGTCAGTATGGGCATAGTGGATTTGATGCATATTGAAAAATATATTTTTGTAGAAAGCACTTTTCAAAGGGTCTTACTTATCCGTGGAATATGGATGTATTTTGAACCTTCAAATAGCCTCTTGCATTTTCTTATTAAATGGAAACTATATTCTTTATTCGTTTTATCCAATATAAAAGGCCGTCTGAAACAAGTTTTCAGACGGCCTTCAGCTATTCTATTGCTAAGTAGGAATTAGCGGGCAGAGCAAGAAGTTTCTACTTTGTTGCCGTATGGGTCAGTGAAGCCGAAGAATGCTTCGCTGCCTTTTTGATGCCATTCAGCGCCTTTGCCGAACAGGCCTTGGTTGGCAACATAGCGTTCGCCTGAACCTGCAACAGCAGAAGACAGGGTGGCAACTTTGTCGTCCAGACGCAGTTCAACTTGGTTGGTGCTCAAGTTGCGGACTTGTACAGACAGGCCGTTTTCGCAGCTGAATGATTGAACACGGCCGTCATTATGTTGCTGACCATGTTCGTGTGCATGGCCGTGGTCATGATTGTGCTCATGACGTTGACCATGGTCATGGCGATGGGCTTCAGGTGCGGCACAGGCAGCGAGGCTCATGGCGGCGGCAATTGCAAGCAGGGCTTTTACTTTCATTTTTGACTCCTATGGTCAGTGTTGAAGGAAGAATGTAGCGGCATGTTATAAATATCTTTATGGCTTCACAATAGGGATAACCATTATTTACTTTTCCTTCCTGTTTCCAGGAGTATGGCAGGATTCTTTGTAGTTTTGATATGAATGATTAATGCCGTTTGAAAAAAAGCCGCACTTGCGCTAGAGGTAAACGAAAGTGCGGAAAATTCAGAGAGTTACATTGAAAGAAGGATAGAGCAGCTTAACGCTGGCGTGCTTTAAAACGGGGATTGCTCTTGCAAATGACGTACACTTTGCCTTTTCGGCGGACAATTTGGCAGTCGCGGTGTCGTTTTTTTGCAGTTTTCAGGGATGAGAGGACTTGCATCATTTATCCTTTCTGAAAGAAGACATCATGGATTGGTAACGTTGGTTGAACTTGCTGGCGCGGCCTTCAATATTGACGTTGCGTTGTTTGCCTGTATATACGGGGTGGGACGCGGAAGAGGTATCAAGAGAGAAGAGGGGATACTCTACTCCGTCTTTCCAAACCATGGTTTTTCCGTGGGTATTGGCACATGAACGGATGAGCCATCCTTGGTCTGCACCGCTGTCGTAAAACAGGACGGTACGATAGTTGTCTGGGTGGATATCGGGTTTCATTTCTTTCTCCAGTGATTGTTATGGTATAACATTATACTCCTAGAAAAAGAGCAGGCAAGTGTTTTTTGGTTTTTCTTTATCACGGGGTTGCGGCATTTTGATAAAATATGCTGTTTCAGACGGCTTTTTTTCATGAGGCCGTCTGAATATTTTGTTTTCTGATGATAGGGATATGATGTATTTGTATAAGGGTTTCAGATTGGGTGGTGCGGTAAGCAAGGTTATGCCGATTATCCATGTATTGTCCAAGCTGGGGCTGTTGTTTTCACTGCTGTTGGCAGTGCCGACACTGATGTCGTATTTTTATCACGACAGCGCGTTTATCGTGTTTGCCTATACGGCTTTGACGGTATTGTTGGTGTCGTGCGTTACTTGGGTGCTGACTTTGCGTTTCAACCGCGAGTTGCGGCCGCGTGACGGATTTACCCTGGTATTGATGCTGTGGCTGGGCTTTGCCGTCGTGGCGGCGATGCCGATTTATTTTTATATGCCGTCCATGAGTTTCACCGATGCGTTTTTTGAAGCGATGTCGGGGCTGACGACAACAGGGGCAACAGTGATTTCCGGCTTGGATACGCTGGATCCGTCGGTAAATTTTTGGCGGCACATGCTCAACTGGCTTGGCGGTATGGGTATTATCGTGCTGGCTGTAGCGATTTTGCCGATGTTGGGCGTGGGGGGGACGCAGCTTTTTAAAGCGGAAATTCCAGGTATGGATAAGGAAAGCAAGATGGCTCCCCGCATTTCACAAGTGGCCAAACGATTGTGGTTTGCCTATGCGCTGACAACTGCTGCCGCCTTTGTGTCCTTACATATTGCCGGCATGGACTGGTTTGATGCCTTGTGCCATGCGATGTCGGCTGTGGCTTTGGGCGGTTTTTCGACACATGATGACAGCATTGCTTATTTCAATTCTGTAGCAGTCGAATGGACGTTGATGTTTTTTACTGTCTGGGGCGGTATCAATTTTGCCAGTCACTTTACTGCGCTGGGCAACCGCTCTTTGCAGGTGTATTGGAAAGATGAAGAATGCCGCTCCATGTTGCTGGTTTTGTCGGGCAGTATTTTGATTTCGGCATTGTATTTATGGCAGCAGGACGTTTATCAAAGCCTTGGTGAAGCTTTGCGCTTTGTCAGCTTCAACTTTGTGTCCATCGGATTGGCCAGCGGTTTCTCCAATGCTGACTTTGCCCAATGGCCGCTGATTGTGTCGTTGTGGATGTTTTTCCTGTCGAACGTATTGGCAAGTTCAGGCTCTATGGGTGGCGGTATTAAAAATGTGCGTGCGTTGGTATTGTTCAAATTCAGCTTGCGCGAAATGTTGATTTTGCTGCACCCGCGCGCGGTTCGTACGGTAAAGGTCAACAACCGTTCCATTCCGGATCGAATGGCGTTGACTGTCATGTCGTTCATCTTTATTTATTTTATGACGGTCATTGTATTCAGCTTTTTACTGATGGCTGCAGGCTTGGACTTTTTATCCGCCTTTACGGCAGTCATTGCTTGTATTACTAATGCAGGGCCGGGTTTGGGGGCAGTTGGTCCGTCGCATAATTACGCCGCGCTGAGCGATGTACAGAAGTGGCTGTGTACGGCGGTGATGTTGTTGGGACGTTTGGAGATTTTTACCGTTCTGATTTTGTTTACTCCGGCATATTGGAAGAAATAAGTATGAGAAAAAGGCCGTCTGAAATTTCAGACGGTCTTTTTATAATGGCTGGGCCTTGAGCAATTCTTTGAATTGTTCGCCAGTTTCAGGGTGTTTCAAACCGTAAGCCACGGTTGCTTCAAGGTAACCCAATTTGCTGCCGCAGTCGTAGCGTTTGCCATCAAACGCATGAGCCAACACAAACTCGTGGTCGAGCAGGCGGGCGATACCGTCTGTCAGTTGGATTTCGTTACCGGCACCTCGGGGCAGGTTGGTTAACAAGTCAAAAATACGCGGGGTCAGGATGTATCGACCGACAACAGCAAGGTTGGAAGGCGCTTCTTCCGGTTTTGGTTTTTCAACGATATTGACTACACGTTGATAGCTTTTCAGTTTTTCAACTTCCACGATACCGTAAGAGCCTGTTTGGGAAGGAGCAATAGTTTCAACGCCTAAAACGCTGTTACCGCTTTGGTTGTACACATCAACCATCTGTTTCAATGCACCTTTAGGCGCATCAATCAAATCATCTGCCAAAATAACGGCAAAAGGTTCATTACCAACGGCAGCCTGCGCGCACAATACGGCATGACCCAAACCCAATGCTTCAGTTTGACGGATGTACATGCAGGTAATGTTGGAAGGCAGGATATCGCGAACGTGCGCCAACAGTTTGTCTTTTTGACGCAATTCCAATTCGGTTTCCAACTCGTATGCTTTGTCGAAGTGATCTTCGATGCTGCGTTTGTTACGGCCGGTGATAAACACCATTTCGGTACAGCCGGCTTCAACCGCTTCTTCAACTGCATATTGAATCAGAGGTTTGTCCACGATAGGCAGCATTTCTTTGGGGCTGGCTTTGGTTGCAGGCAAGAAACGGGTGCCCATACCGGCAACGGGAAAGACGCATTTTTTAATGGGTTTCATATTATTATCCTATTTTAACTATGGGTTTATACCCCAAAAAGTGTAAAGATGTAGTCGTATGTAACAATAATACCACATGATAAAGTATCAGGCTGTTTGAAAAGGGGGATTGGTCATAAATACTGTCTTATCCCAGCAACGTCAGCAATTCTTCTTCGCTCAATACGGCTACGCCCAAAGTTTGGGCTTTTTCCAATTTACTGCCTGCGGCTTCTCCGGCGACAACGTAGTCAGTTTTTTTAGATACGCTGCCGGAAACTTTACCGCCTGCAGCCTCAATCATGGCTTGGGCTTGGTCGCGTTTGAGTGTGGGTAAAGTCCCTGTCAATACAAAGGTTTTACCTGCTACGGCTTCATTAATGCTGTCTGAAATAGTTTCATCTTGAAGATTAGACCGCGTTTGAGCAAAGAAAGTTTTCATATTTTCAAGCAGGGCTGCGTTTTGCGGTTTACTGCGCCATGTCTGCCAATCAGCAGGCAACGCTTTGTCAGTTTGCAAGCCTTCTATGCTTTGTCCGGCAAGCTCCCACAAGGCCAGTGCTTTGGTTTCGCTGATTTTAAAATCGGGCAGGCGGGCAATCCAGCGTTGCGGTTCGGCATGGCGCAACGGTGGGATAGTGACAGTCTGGCTTTGCGGGGCGACACCTACAGCCAGCAGCTCGTCTATCATAGCCTGTTGCGCTTCTTGGGCAAAAAAGTGGGCGATGGAGCGGGCAACCACCGTACCGATATCAGGCAGGCAGGCGAGGATGGGTTCGGGTGCATGGCGGACATGTTCGAGCGTACCGAATGTCTGCGCCAGCATTTTAGCGGTGCGTTCTCCGACATGACGGATGCCGAGGGCAAAAAGGAAGCGGGCAAGTTCGGGTGTTTTGCTGGCTTCTATGCCTGCGAGGATGTTTTCCGCCCATTTGGTCGGCTGTTTTTTACTGGTCTTGCTAAGCAGGGCATTGCCGGTCTCGCCTTCAAAGTCTTCAATATCACTGTTTAATGATTCTTCCTCATTAGTCGATGCTTTATCCGCTGTTTCCTTCATTTTTTGCAGGGTTGGAATATCGAGGCGGTAGAGGTCGGCGAAATGACGAACTAAATCTTGTGCGACCAGTTGCTCGATTTGTTTTTGACCAAGTCCGTCAATGTCCATGGCTTTGCGTGAGGCAAAGTGGATTAAACCTTGCGCGCGTTGAGCCTGGCAAAGCATACCGCCGCTACACCGGGCAACTGCTTCGCCTTCTTCGCGTTCGATTTCGCTGTGACAGATAGGGCAATGGGTAGGCAGGCGGTAGGGTTTGTGAAGCGGTTCGGCTTGCGTTTTAGAAGGTGTTTCGGCAAACAAATCGTCTTGCAGGCCGTCTGAAACGGAAATATTGGTCTCCTGCATTGGGCGGCGTTCAAAAATTACGCGCACCACCTCGGGAATGACGTCTCCGGCACGGCGCACAACGACGGTATCGCCAACGCGTACGTCTTTACGCGATACTTCGTCCTGATTGTGCAGGGTAGCGTTGGTAACGGTAACGCCGCCGACGAATACAGGTTGCAGGCGGGCAACCGGGGTTACTGCGCCGGTGCGCCCGATTTGTACATCAATGGCTTCGACAATGGTCAATGCTTCTTCGGCAGGAAATTTGTGGGCAATGGCCCAGCGTGGTGCGCGTGAGATGAAACCCAGTTTTTCTTGTTGTGCCAGACTGTTGACTTTGACCACCATGCCGTCGATTTCATAAGGTAAAGTAGGGCGTTTTTGCTGCATTTTTTCGTAAAACGCCAATACTTCGTCGATATTTGGGAAACAGCCGAAATTGCCATCGGGCAGACTGAAGCCAAGCTCTTTACAGTAGCTCAGCTCTTGCAGGTGTTCTTCTGCGATAAAACCGCCTTGTTGTCGGGCAATGGAATAGGGGAAGAAATGCAGTTTGCGTTGTGCCGTAATGCGCGAATCGAGTTGGCGCAGGCTGCCGGCGGCGGCATTGCGCGGATTGGCGAAAGGTTTTTGTCCGTTTTCAGCCTGTCGTTCGTTCAAGGCAGCAAAATCGGCTTTGAGCATCAGTACTTCGCCGCGTATTTCGATAAGCTCGGGGATATTTTCTCCATGCAGACGCAGGGGGATGTTGGATACGGTTTTGACGTTTTGGGTAACGTCTTCGCCTGTTGTGCCGTCGCCACGGGTTGCCGCTTGAATCAATACGCCGTCGCGGTACAGCAGGCTGATGGCCAGACCGTCAAATTTAGGCTCGATAACGTATTCCGGTTTTTCTCCGTTTAATCCGCCACGAACGCGCTCATCGAAAGCGTACATTTCGGCATGGTCAAATACGCCGTTTTCATCTTGTGGCGAAAAGGCGTTGGTCAGTGACAACATAGGCACTTCATGACGCACTTCATCAAAGCCTGCCAAAGGCTCGCCGCCGACGCGCTGGGTTGGGCTGTCGGGTAGTTTCAACTCAGGGTGATTCAGCTCCAATGCTTCAAGCTCGCGGAACAATTTGTCGTATTCGGCATCGGGTACACTGGGCGCGTCTAGGGTGTAATATTCGTAGGCGTAGCGGTTGAGGAGGTCGGTCAGGTATTTGATACGTTGTGCGGTCGGATTCATGAGCAATCGAAATAGAGTTTTCAGACGGCCTGATGATAGCGAGGCCGTCTGAAAATCGATGAATATTGAAGATGAAGGGATTTTACCTGAAAAAAAGCGGATATGCCGTCATTGCATATCCGCTTTTTGATTGGGGAAGTTTAAGAGAACAGGCGCAGGGCTTGTTTGCTGCCGGGTTTGATGCCGACTTTAAGCATTTCTTCCTGACGGGCCAAAACGTAGTTGCGTACGTCTTTAAGCCATTGGGTGGAAACTTCTTCCATTTGGTCGTTAACCAAATCCAAGCTGAGTTGGCCGGAGAGTTTGACTGCCAAGTCCATGAATTTGTCGAAAGTTTTTTCTCCGGCCGGAACATGCGGAATATCCAGAAGCATGCTGAAACCGCGGTAGGCTTGGTTGTCCAACAGAGGGTTGGTAAACGGTTTGTTGTCCAAAGTATGGATGGAGAACAATTGAGGGTTGTTGTTGTCGCCGAAGTGGAACGCGCCGTCTTCGCCCAGTTTGAAGCCTGTATCTTCCACGGCGGCACGTAATTCTACGCCGCTGATATTGGAGTGGGAAACCAAGTGAATGGCGATGGTTTGGTCAACACGCGCACAGAATTGGTCGAGGGCTTGCGCGACTTCGGTGAACGCGTCTAAGTCGGTATGCAAAACTTTGCCGTTCATCAGTTGGGCAAAAGCATCAACCTGTTGGTCGAAGTGTTGCAGCTCTTCACGCGTGGCCAAACCGTTGCGGCTGACAGCTTGCAGGCCCATGACGAAGCCTTGGTAGTAAACGCCCGGAATCGGCTCGGCAACGCGGAAATGGTCGTCCATGGTACAACCGATGATTTGGAAGCGGTGAGTGCTGGAAAGGCGCGGCAGGGCGTGCAATTCTTGGGCTTGTTTCAGGGAGACGTAGGCCATGTAGTCGAAGCGCGGGTCAAACCAAGGCAACTCGACTTGAGACAATTCGTCCAAGCTGATCAATGGTACTTGTGCCACAGGTTCGGCTGCGGTTTCAACCGGAGCAGAAGCGGCTTCGGCAGGGCTGACGGTAATTTCGTTGTTCAAACCGATAACGGTGTGTTGGACTTTTTCTTCTGCGGAGAAGTCGTCTTCCACAGTCAACTCAACATCAGTTTTAAGCTGGGCAGGGTGGGCCAGTTTGGCTTTTGCCGCGTAGATTTCATCTTGCTCTTGCAGGTTGCGCAATGCCTCTTCGGTTTTTTTGTTTTTCTTAATAAACAAACCTTGGCCGCCGGTTTCTTTACTGTCGCGGACATGTTTGGGTTTGCTGGTCAAAAGTGCATCCTTATCGGAATGGCCGAATTGTTCGCGCACTTGTTTGCGGTATTGGTTTTCCTGGTACATGTTGTAACCGATGACCGCCAAAAGGGCGGCGAGGGCTAAGACGATGAAAATCATGGAGTAATCACTTTTTAAAAAGGCAGCATTCCGTCTTTTTCAGGGTGCGGAATCTTGCTGCATGGGAAGTTCGTTGGAGCCGGACTTTATGCGTCCGAATGAATAGCTGAATTATAACGAAAATAAACGGTTGTGACAGCATTATGTCTGCCAATCATTGTTCAGGCCGTCTGAAAGTTATCCGCGCCGGACGGGGAAACCTGCTTTTTGAAGGCGTGGCCAATCGAAGAAATGTCCGGGATCGGTTTTCCTGTCCGGCGCGATGTCCTGATGACCGGTAACGGCCTGAATCGGGTAATGTTCGGAAATAGCGGTCAGCAAGGCTTGCAGGCTGATGTATTGTGCTTCGGTAAAAGGCTCGAAATCACAGCCTTCCAATTCGATACCGATGGAGAAGGCATTGCATTTTTCTCTGCCTTGAAACGACGATATTCCGGCATGATAGGCCATGTCGTCGCAGGAAACGAATTGGACGGTTTCGCCTTTACGGCTGATGAAAAAATGGCTGGAGACGCGCAAGGTGTGGAGGATGCTGAAGAAAGGATGTTCGTCAGGGTTGATTTGGTTGGTAAACAATTTTTCCACAGCCCCCGTGTTGTACTCAAAAGGAGGGAGGGAAATATTATGGAGGACAACCAATGAGATGTCTGTATCCGGTTCGCGCGGGCTGAAATTGGGCGAATGAGTTTGGCGTGCATTCAGCCAACGGCCGTTTTGCCAAGTGTTTTTTGAAGGGGAATTCATGATTTCAGACGGCCTTTCGGGATAGGAAAACATACGTTTGGGAAGGTGGCGGGCTTGGTGCGCTTGTTTTCGGTTATACTGTCGCCCGACACGTTCACAAACCAAGAATCCTACCATGCTGAAAAAATTGTTGAAATGGCTGGCCGTATTTTTGACGGCATTTGCCGCCGTGGTTGCCGCATTGTTGTTTGTTCCGAAAGACAACGGCAAACCATACCGTATTACCATTACCAAAAACCAAGGTATCTCTTCCGTCAGCCGTAAACTGGCTCAAGACGGCATCGTTTATAACCGTTATGTGCTGGTAGCCGCCGCATATGTGATGGGCGTACACAACCAACTCAATGCCGGTTCTTACCGCCTGTCTTCCAAAGTATCGGCTTGGGATATTTTAAAACGCATTAAAAAAGGCCGTCCTGATTCGGTCAGCGTGCAAATTTTGGAAGGTGCGCGTTTTGCCCAAATGCGCCGTATTATCGACAATACTGCCGACATTGCCCACGACACGCGCGGTTGGAGCGATGAAAAACTGATGGCCGAAGTGGCGCCCGATGCCCTGAGTAGCAATCCGGAAGGACAGTTTTTCCCAGATAGTTACGAAATTGATGCCGGTGGCAGCGATCTTCAAATTTACAAAATTGCCTACCGTAAAATGCGGGAAAACCTGCAAGAAGCATGGGACGACCGTCAAAGCGGCCTGCCTTATAAAAATCCGTACGAAATGCTGATTATGGCGAGTCTGATTGAAAAAGAGACCGCGCACGAAGACGACCGTGCTCATGTAGCCGCCGTATTCGTCAACCGCCTGAATATCGGCATGCGCCTGCAAACTGACCCGACCGTCATCTATGGCATGGGCGATGCGTATAAAGGCAGAATCCGCAAAGCCGACCTGCAACGAGATACGCCTTACAATACCTATACGCGCAGCGGTTTGCCGCCGACTCCGATTGCGCTTCCCGGCAAGGCCGCGCTTGAAGCGGCGGGTCATCCGTCTGATGAAAAATATCTGTATTTCGTCTCAAAAATGGATGGTACGGGCTTGAGCGAGTTCAGCCACAATCTTTCCGAACACAATGCTGCCGTGCGCAAATATATTTTGAAGAAATAAACCGAATAGGCCGTCTGAAACATTTATAATCCCTGTTTCAGACGGCCTTTAAATTGACGATATCCATATGAAACCCAGATTTATTACCCTTGACGGCATAGACGGCGCAGGCAAATCCACCAACCTAGCTGTAATGAAAGCATGGTTTGAAAAACACAAACTGCCCGTGTTGTTTACGCGCGAACCGGGAGGCACTCCGGCCGGAGAAGCATTGCGTGAAATCCTGCTCAACCCAGCCACCCAAGTCAGCCTGCGTACCGAAACCCTGCTGATGTTTGCCGCCAGACAGCAACACTTGGAAACAGTCATTCTGCCTGCCCTGAAAAACGGCACGCATGTCGTTTCCGACCGTTTTACCGATGCAACGTTTGCTTATCAAGGCGGCGGACGCGGTGTTCCCTTGCGAGATATTGCCACGCTTGAGCATTGGGTGCAGGGTAATTTCCGTCCCGATTTAACTTTGCTGTTGGATGTGCCTTTGGAAGTGTCAATGGCACGCATCAACCAAACGCGTGAGAAAGACCGCTTTGAGCAAGAAGAAGCCGAGTTTTTCAATCGGGTGCGCGAAGTGTATCTGCAACGTGCTAACGAACAGCCGGAACGCTATGCCGTCATCGACAGCAGCCAAAGTCTGGACGCGGTAAAAAATCAGATTGAAACCGCGCTAGACAGTCATTTTGGATTGAATGTTTAAGTTTAAATAAAATGCCGTCTGAAAGAAGGATAGTGTAGCGAAGAAATATTATTACAGAAGTTTTTAGACATAAAACCAAATAAAACGAAACATCAAAACAAATGTAATAAATATCGGTATGCGCCACCAAAAGAACATGATAAAATTACGGCCTCTTACAAAGCCGGTCTGTTAACAACCCGACTTTAGAAATTTTAAACGTCTGAAGCAGCCTGTTTCAGACTTGTTCGCTGTAAAATCTCTCTCGCAAACAGGATCGATAAATGGAAAATTCATTAAAAGAAGCCGCCCTGCAGTTCCACGAATTCCCCGTGCCGGGCAAAATCTCCGTTACCCCAACCAAATCTTTGGCCACTTCTAAAGACTTGGCGTTGGCGTACTCTCCGGGCGTAGCCGCTCCTTGTATGGAAATCCATGACGATCCTCAAACTGCCTACAAATACACTGCCAAAGGCAATTTGGTTGCCGTGATTTCCAACGGTACCGCAGTGTTGGGTTTGGGCAACATCGGTGCGTTGGCCGGTAAACCTGTAATGGAAGGCAAAGGTGTATTGTTCAAAAAATTCGCCGGCGTTGACGTATTCGATATCGAAATCGATGAAAAAGACCCACAAAAATTGGTAGACATCATCGCTTCTTTGGAACCGACTTTCGGCGGCATCAACCTCGAAGACATCAAAGCGCCTGAGTGCTTCTATATCGAACGCGAATTGCGCAAACGTTGCAAAATCCCTGTATTCCACGACGACCAACACGGTACCGCCATCATTACTGCTGCCGCTGTATTGAACGCTTTGCGTTATACCGGCCGCAAAATTGAAGAAGCGACTTTGGTGTGCTCCGGTGCAGGTGCCGCAGCGATTGCTTGCTTGAACCAATTGCTGGATTTGGGTCTGAAACGTGAAAACGTAACCGTCTGCGACTCTAAAGGCGTGATTTATAAAACCCGCGAAGACAAAGACCGTATGGACGAGTCCAAACAATTCTACGCCATCGAAGACAACGGCCAACGCGTATTGGCTGATGCCGTTAAAGGTAAAGACATCTTCTTGGGTCTGTCCGGTGCAAACCTGCTGACTCCTGAAATGCTGAATACCATGAACGAAAAACCAATCGTGTTCGCTATGGCAAACCCAAATCCGGAAATTCTGCCTCCATTGGCAAAAGAAACCCGTCCGGATGTGGTAATCGGTACCGGCCGCTCAGACTTCCCGAACCAAGTAAACAACGTATTGTGCTTCCCATTCATCTTCCGTGGCGCATTGGATGTCGGCGCGACCACCATTAATGAAGAAATGAAACGCGCTTGCGTATACGCTTTGGCTGACTTGGCAATGGAAGAAGTAACTGAAGAAGTGGTTGCCGCTTACGGTAAGAAATTCGAATTCGGCGCGGAATACCTGATTCCTACCCCATTCGACTCCCGCCTGTTGCCTCGCGTTGCTTCTGCCACTGCTAAAGCAGCTATGGAAAGCGGCGTGGCTACCCGTCCAATCGCCAACTTGGATGCGTACGCTGCTAAATTGGCTGCATGGGAACTGTAATTCAGTAAGTAGTGCTTGATTGAAAAGGCCGTCTGAAAGTTGTATTTCAGACGGCCCTTTTGTTTATTGGGTATTTTAGAAATGGCTTAATGCAGTAATTGTAATAAAGAATACGATAATCTGCTGGTTCAAAATCGACGTGGGAATATGGATTACTTTCTAAGATAGGTTTCTTATTTTTGAAGTATTTTGGCTTTGCATGGTTTGTACGGGATTGAATACAACATTTTGCCAGCCTTTTAAACAATATCAGGCCGTCTGAAATCGAGTTTTCAGACGGCCTGAGTTAATAAGACAGTTTATTTTTGCCAATAGGTTTTGACGTTGACGAACTCGTACAGCCCGAATTCTGATAGCTCGCGTCCATAGCCGGAAGCTTTGACGCCACCAAAGGGGAGGCGCAGGTCGCTGCTGGTATGGCGGTTGATAAAGACAGAGCCTGCTTGAATTTTTTCGGCGTATTTCCATGCGTTTGCCGTGTCGGCTGTGTAGATGCAGGCGCCGAGGCCGAAAGGTGTGTCATTGGCAAGTGCGACGGCGTGATCCGGATTGTCGGCACGTAAAATCATGGCAACCGGGCCGAAAACTTCTTCGTGCCAAACGCGGCAGTTGGGGTTGACCTGATCCAATACCGTGGCAGGGTAAAACCAGCTTTCTCCATCAGGGATATAGCCGCCGCTCAAGCATTGCGCGCCATGTGCAACCGCATCTTGAACCTGCTCGTGTACGGTTTGACGCAAGTCTTGGCGGTGAAGTGGGGCAAGGGTGGTGTTCGGGTCTTTGGGATTGCCGGTTTGCAGTTTGGCGCACTCGACAAGGAAGAGCGGGATAAATTGTTCGGCAATATCTTGGGTAACAACGATGCGTTTGGCGGCATTGCAGGATTGTCCGGCATCGCGAAAGCGCGAATAGCAGGCATCGATGGCTGCGCGTTGCAGGTCGGCATCGGGCAGGATAATAAACGGATTGCTGCCGCCCAGTTCAAGGACGGTTTTTTTCAGATGTTTGCCTGCATGGGCGGCCAGCAGGCGGCCGGTATGGGTCGAACCGGTAAACGCCATGGCATCGGTATCTTCAATGGCTTTAAGCGTGTCTTCATGGCTCAACCATGCGCCGATAAGCGGCAAACCTTTTGGGACAAGGCTGAATAGGGTTTCGCTAACGCGGGCGACACTGGGCGCAGGTTTGACCGCGCAGGCATTGCCGGCACAGAGGGCAGGGATGGCAAATCGTAAAATCTGCCAAACAGGATAGTTCCACGGCATGACCGCCAAAACAACGCCCAAAGGCTCGAAGCGGACCTGGCTGAGGCTGGCTTGGGTGGCGATGGTTTTATGGGCAAGCAGTTTGGGGGCAAGGCGGACGTAGTAGCGGATAAGCTCAATGGATTTGCTGATTTCGGCACTGCATTCGTGCAGGCAGCGTCCGACTTCTTCGCAAACCATTTCGGCAAGGTGTTCTTGGTTTTGGGTGAGGCTGTCGGCAAATTGCTGTAAGAGGGCGGTGCGCTCGATAATGCTTGATTGGGCAAAGGTTTGCTGAAGGGTTTGGAGGCAGTTTAATTCGTCGGTGAACTCGGTATAGCTTTGCGCCGGTCGGCGGTAAATGGTTTCTCCGGTGAAAACGTGGGTGCTGTGAAACATGGTTGGCTCCTTTGTTTTTATGTTTTTATGAGGCCGTCTGAAAATGTTTCAGACGGCCTTTTATTGTGATGATTGTACTTCAAGCGACCAGTTGGGGGAAAATGGATTTTAAGCCGGCAACAATAATCTCTACGGAAATGGCAGCAAGCATCATGCCCATGATGCGGTTGAGGATGGTCAGACCGGTATTGCCCAAGCGTTTGCTGATGCGTCCGGCCACGACCAAAATGAAATAGCAAATCAGGCTGACCAAAAAGCCGGAGATGATAATCAGGGCAATCTCGCTGTAATTTTTGGCGGCAGAGGAATAAATGATGACAGTGGAGATACCGCCGGGGCCGATGGTAATCGGAATGGCAATGGGTACGACGGCAATGGCTTTTTCATTGCGGTGGACTTGTTGCGCACTTTGATGCTCTTCTGAATGGGGATCAATTTTGGGTTTGGCAGGATTGTCGTTGCCGTTCATTAATGAGATGGCAATCAGCAAAACCAGAATCCCGCCGCCGACTTGGAAAGAACCGACGCTGATGCCGAGTACTTTCAGTAAGATACCGCCGCTCAGTGCAAAGACGACAATCACGATGAAAACAGCCAATGCGGCAGTACGCGCGATTCTGCGCTTTTCTTTGGTGCTGTGGTTTTGTGTCAGATCAAGATAGATTGAGAGCGCGCTGAAAGGATTAATCAGCACGAGAAATGCCACAAGCAGCTTGCCGATTTCTACACCTAATTCCATATTATTCCTCGCTTTCAGTCAGGTCATCGTTATCCGCATTACGGCGGCGGAGGTTTTTGTGTTCATTAGCAATACCCATCAACAGGGCGAGTACCACCATGATAGAAAGCGTAGCCGTACCGCCGTAGCTGACCAAGGGGAGGGGGACGCCGACGACGGGCAAAATGCCGCTGACCATGCCCATGTTTACAAAGGCATAACAGAAAAAAGTCATGGTTAACGCACCTGCCAGAGTACGGCTGTAAAGGGATTGCGCTTGCGCGGCAATCCACAATCCGCGTGCCAGAATGATAAGGTAAATCAGTAGCAACAGGATATTGCCAATCAGACCGAACTCTTCGCCGAATACCGCGAAAATAAAGTCAGTCGTTGATTCGGGAATATAGTCCAAATGGGTTTGCGTACCGTTTAGCCAGCCTTTACCCCATACGCCGCCCGAGCCGATGGCAATCATGGATTGGATGATGTGGTAGCCTGCACCTAACGGATCTTTGGTTGGGTCAAGCAGGGTGAGAACACGGGTTTTCTGATAGTCGTGCATGCCGTAATTCCATAAGAGCGGCAAGGCGGCCACAAAGGCAATAATAGCGGCAAAAATGGCTTTCCAAGGCAATCCGGCAAAGAAGATGACAAAAATACCCGAAGCCATAATCAATGCTGCCGTACCGAGGTCGGGCTGCTTCAAAATCAGGGCGACAGGAACAAGAATCAGCACGAGGGCGACAATATAATGTATCCATTTCAGACGGCCTTCATAGCGTTGGAAATACCACGCGACAGTCATGGGAATGCCGATTTTCATGATTTCGGAAGGTTGGATACGGGTAAAGCCGAGACTCAGCCAACGGGTCGAGCCGTTGACAGTAACGCCGGCGACTTCGACGCCAATCAGCAGTAATACGCCGACAATGTAAACAGGCAGGGCAACTTTGGCAGCCGTTTGCGGTTTGAATATGGCGATAATCCATAACAGGGCAAAGCCCAAAACGGTATGGATGGTTTTGTTTTCCAATTGGCCGAACTCTTGCCCATCTGCAGAATAGAGCAGGAACAGGCTCATGATGTAGATGGCGAGCATAGCAAAAAACAGCCAAGGGTCAATCGGGGCTGTAATGGTGGATTTGAAATTTTTCCACACTGATGTGTTATTCATGATGAACCTCCGGCTGTGAGGCAGGGCTTGTCGGAGTCAGTCCGTAGGCAGATTGGAAAATGCTGGTAATAGGCTGATGCTTGTCCGTTGTTTCAGTTTTGGCCGAGTCTGGTTCAAGGCCGTCTGAAAACTGTTGCGGCTTGACGTGAAGCATATAAAAATCAGTCATTTCACGAGCCAATGGCGCGGCATACGCACCCCAACCGCCATTTTCCAAAATAACGGCAATGGCAATTTCAGGTTTTTCCAATGGCGCAAACGAGATAAACCATGCGTGGTCACGGTGTTGTTCGCGCAGGGCTGCGGCGTTGTAGCGGCCGCCCTGTTTGATTTGTACGACCTGGGCCGTACCGGTTTTACCACCCATCGTATAAGCGAGTCCGCCACCGATACGGTGTGCCGTACCGCCTGGTTTCAATACCTTTTCCATTGCTCGTTTGACGTATTCGAAGTTGTCGGCTTTGAACGGAATTTGACGCTCGGGATTGGGGTTGATGCGGGTAATTTTGCGTGCGCCGAAATCCAATACTTCTTTGACCAAATGCGGCTGATAAACGACACCGTTATTGGCCAGAGAAGCTGTCGCATGTGCCATTTGTAAAGGCGTGTAGGCATTGTAGCCTTGGCCGATACTGACGGAAACCATTTCGCCGGCGCGCCATTCTTTGGCGGTCGGATCGGAAGACTTGGCAAAGCGTTTGGCTTTCCATTCGCGGCTAGGCAAAACGCCTGTATATTCGCTGGGCAGGTCAATGCCGGTTTTTTGGCCGAAACCGAATTGCGCCAGATACCGAGAGGCTTTATCGATACCCATTTCGTAACCCAAGCGGTAGAAGAAGGTATCTGAAGATACTTGGATGGCTTTGCTCAAGTTGGCCGAGCCGTGGCCGCTGCGGACTGAGTCGCGGAAAATATGGCGGCTGCCGGGTATACTCCATGCGCCGGGAGCGGGGACGATGGTGTTTTGAGTGATTTTGCCGCTTTCCAATAAGGCCATGCCCATAAAGGGTTTGAATGTAGAACCCGGCGGATAAAGGCCTTGGGTAACGCGGTTGATCAAAGGCTTTTTCCAATCGTCATTCAGCATTTTCCAAGTGTCGCTGTCGATGCCGTCAATAAAGAGGTTGGGATCGAAAGAAGGCTTGGAAACAAAAGCCAAGACAGTACCGTCTTGCGGATTGATGGCCACCAATGCGCCACGGCGGTCGCCCAAAATGCGGTCGGCTTCCTGTTGCATACGGATATCCATGCCTAGGCGCAAGGTTTGCCCCATTTTTGACGGGACATTTTTCAATACGCGGACGATATTGCCGTAAGCGTCTTTTTCGACTTCCTGATAGCCTGGAATGCCATGAAGCTGGTGTTCGTAATATTTTTCCAAGCCGGATTTGCCGATATGCGTACTGCCGCGGTAGAGGGCGGTCAGGCCTTCTTCTTCCAGCATTTCTTTGTCTTTGTCGCTAATACGGCCGATATAGCCTAAGAAATGGGAAGTCAGTTTGCCGTAAGGATATTCGCGGAATGTGCGTGAATTGACCTCTACGCCTTTGAATTCGCGCAGATGTACGGACAAACGGGCTGCCTCTTCATCGGTCAGTCTGAGTTTGAGCGGAATATTTTCAAATTTTCGATAGCTTTCACGGTATTTTTTGAAGCGTTTTAAATCTGTCGGCGTAATATCGACGTATTTTTTCAATGCTTCAATGACATCTTCCATCTTGCCTTCAATGCGGCTGGGAATAACTTCGAGCGAAAAGACTGGATAGTTTTTGGCCAAGGGAACGCCGTTGATATCGACGATTTCGCCGCGTACGGGCGGCGTTGGAATCAGGGTGATGCGGTTGTTCGATGCCTGACCGGAAAACTCGTTGTGTTGAGTCACTTGCAGGTAGAAGAACCGTGCCAGCAAGATGGAAAAGAAGATGATGATCAGGATAAAAGCAACGAGCAGGCGCAACAAAGCGTCGGCTTGTGCTGCCTGAGCGGAAGGTTTTTTGGTATGTTGACCACCGGAAAGACGGCGTGGAAGAATCGGTTTCATCTTTTCAGTGGGAGCGGTAAATACGGGTTACAATCAGCATCAGCTGGCTGAGTATCGGCCAAAGCAATGCGCCGACAAACGGGGCAACAAAGCCTTGCAAAGTGATGACCTGATGATTGAGGAACAAGCGGGCAACAGTTAAGACGGCCTGATTGAGAAGCAGCGCAGCCAAGACAGCGGCCAATTGCATAATGTGGCCGTAAAGCATGATTTGGCGGCGGCGGTTTAAGATGAAATAAGTCATCACGACGTAGGACAGGGCGTGTAACCCTAAAGTTGCGGCGGTTGCTGCATCGACAATCAGACCGATGGCAAAAGCCAGTCCCATGCCTGCGCGTTGCGGTTGGTGCAATGTCCAATACAGCAACATCAGTGCCGTCATTTCAGGCAGCCAAAAGAATCCGTCAAAGGAAAACGGCATAAAGTCCAGTATCATCATTACAATGAGACTGGCCGCCATGATGTGCAGCGGTACTGCACGGTAAGAATCATCAAAATCGTTCATGAAATCAGCGTGGGGAAGAAAGTACCAAGACAAAACGGCTGCTGCGTAAAGCGGCCAAAGGCGTCAGTTGCGTATCGTAATAAGGCGTTCCTGATGCGCGGACAACCTTGCTGACGGTTGCAACGGGAATCCCCGCCGGATAAGTACCGTCCAAACCGGAAGTCAGCAGAACATCGCCGGGTTTCAAGTCGGAGCCGGTTGGAAAATAGCGCAAATCCAAACCGTTGCCATTGCCGTATGCCAAATTGCGTTCGCCAGTGCGGCTGACGGCTATGGGGACAATGCTTTGTCCGCCCGAAATCAGCCCAATTTCTGCACTTTGTGTGTGAACTTGTGTCAACAGACCGATCAAACCGCTTTGATCGATGACCGCATCGCCAACTTTCAAGCCGTTTTGACTGCCCTTGCCGATAATCAGTCTTTCGGAAAGCGGATCTTTGCCATTGGAAATGACTTCCGCACCGATAACGTTGTGAATGCCTTTTTGTTGCAAACCGTACAGTTTTTTCAATTCGCGCAATTCGTCGGTATTGACTTTATCCCGCTGCAAATCGATTTTCAGACGGCCATTTTCTTCCAGAAGCTGACGGTTTTGTTCTAAGAGCTCGGATTTAGACTGAGAGAGGTCGGCAAAATATTGATAAAGTTGAACAGGTTGATTGGCCAGCCATTGAACAGGGTAGAGCATGGGCATGACCGCCGCACGTACAGGCTGCATCAATGAAAAGCGGTAATCTGCCACCATCAGGCCGGCAGCCAGAGCGATATAAACGACAAAACGAGGCAACAGCTTAGGGCCTTTTGCCTCGTCAAAGCGCAAAGAAGAGCGTTCCATAACCATCTACCTTATGGGTTTTCTGTAAACACGGTATCCCATTTGCCGATATAGTCCAAAGCCTTACCGGCACCATAGGCGACGCAATTCAGAGGCTGGTCGGCAATACCGACGGGCAAGCCGGTTGCATCGGCCAAGACGGTATCGATACCGTGTAGAAGAGCACCGCCGCCGGTCAGCATAATACCGCGGTCGGCGATGTCGCCGGCCAGCTCGGGCGGAGCTTGTTCCAAAGCCAGACGGACGGCTCGGATGATTTGATTTACCGTTTCGCTCAATGCTTCACGGATTTCATTTGAAGTAACCGCCAAGGATTTAGGCGTGCCTTCGGCCAGATCTCGGCCCTTAATGCGCATGGCTGTTTCGGTTTCAAAGCCCGAGGCCGAGCCGATTTGTTTCTTCAATTCTTCGGCCGTAGCTTCGCCAATCAAGACACCGCGATGGCGACGCAGGTAATGGATGATGCTTTTATCGAATTCGTCGCCGGCTGCGCGGACAGAAGCAGAATAGGCCATGCCGCCCAGTGAAAGAATGCCGATTTCAGTAGTACCGCCGCCAATATCGACAATCATCGAACCTGCAGCATCTTCAATCGGCAAGCCCGCGCCTAAAGCGGCGGCCATCGGTTCTTCAATCAAATGTACGCTTGCAGCGCCGGCAGCAAACGCAGAATCCAAAATTGCTTTACGTTCCACTTGGGTAGAGCCGCCCGGAACACAGATAACCACACGAGGCGGAACCAAAGACCGTCCTTCGGTGGCTTTTTTAATCAACATACCCAGCATACGCTCGGTAATCACAAAATCGGCAATCACACCGTCCCTCATCGGGCGGACAATTTCGATATTGCGCGGCGCACGGCCCTGCATTTTTTTGGCTTCCGTGCCCACTGCCATAATTTTACTTTTATTGCCTGCGCCGGATTGAATCGCAACCATGGACGGCTCATCCAAAACAATCCCTTTGCCGCGTACAAAAATCAGCGTGTTGGCCGTGCCCAAGTCGATGGCAATATCATTGGAGAGGAAACGAGATAAAAGACGAAACATAGGATACCTGAAATTCCGGCCCAGCCCGGATGTGTTTAGCGCTATTTAAAATAAGAAAAACAGGTACACGGTTTAAGACGGATAAATGCGCCCTTAAAAGGCCGTCTGAATCAAAACACCATGCCAACCTGTTTGGTTTTCGGTTATAATTCTTCGCTTCATAGAAGACGAAATGCAATGATACCCCAAACCCAAGAGGCATTGCTATCAGACAAGGATTTTTTATGGCTTTAAGCTTAAATGATGTGGAAAAAATCGCAAAACTCTCGCGCCTCACTTTAACGGACGAAGAAAAAAACAAAACGCTTGCCGAGTTGAACGACATTTTCGCCATGGTTGAAAACATGCAAAGCGTCGATACCGACGGCATCGAACCCATGGCGCATCCGCACGAAGCCTCTTTGCGCCTGCGCGAAGATAAAGTGACTGAAACCGATCACGCCGCAGAATATCAGGCTGTTGCTCCTGAAGTGCGCAACCGCCTGTATATCGTTCCTCAAGTGATTGAAGAATAAGGTTTCAGACGGCCTTTGCTCATCTGCAAACTCCTATTGCAAGGCCGTCTGAAAGGATATTCTGTTCAGACGGCCCGATTTATTGATTTAAACGGATGTTTTCAATATCTGTTTTGAAAGCAAAAAACTGTTTTATAGAAAGTACGGCACAATGACCGCTTACACGCTTAAACAAGCCAGCAGCCTGCTGCAATCCAAACAAATTTCCGCAGTCGAATTGGCGACCGAATATTTGGCCGCTATTGCTGCGAAAAACCCTGCCATCAATGGCTATGTGACCATCGATCAAGATAAGACCCTTGCTGAGGCTAAAGCAGCCGATGCGCGTATCGCAGCCGGTAATGCAACGGCTTTGACCGGTGTGCCGGTTGCTTACAAAGATATTTTCTGCCAAACAGGTTGGCGCAGTGCATGCAGCTCCAAAATGTTGGATAACTTTGTTTCTCCTTATACTGCCACTGTGGTACAAAACCTGTTGGATGCCGGCATGGTTACTCTTGGCCGTACCAATATGGACGAATTTGCCATGGGTTCGACCAATGAGACTTCGTTCTACGGCGCAACCAAAAACCCATGGAATCTTGAACATGTTCCCGGCGGTTCGTCAGGTGGTTCGGCTGCCGTGATTGCAGCGCGTTTGGCTCCGGCTGCGTTGGGTTCGGATACCGGCGGTTCTATCCGTCAGCCTGCATCGCATTGCGGTATTACCGGTATTAAGCCGACTTACGGTACGGTTTCACGCTTCGGTATGGTTGCCTATGCTTCCAGCTTTGACCAAGCCGGCCCTATGGCGCAAACGGCCGAAGACTGCGCGATTTTGTTGAACGCTATGGCCAGCTTTGACGAGCGCGATTCCAC
This sequence comes from Neisseria sp. P0014.S002, assembly GCF_051958295.1. Lineage (NCBI taxonomy): Bacteria > Pseudomonadati > Pseudomonadota > Betaproteobacteria > Neisseriales > Neisseriaceae > Neisseria > Neisseria sp. P0014.S002. The sequence continues at coordinate 73,210 of NZ_JBQCVO010000005.1, forward strand.
CAGTTTGGAGCGCGACAAAGAAGACTACACTCGTGATTTAGACAAGCCGCTCAAAGGTTTGAAAATCGGTTTGCCTAAAGAATATTTCGGCAAAGGCGCGGATGCCGATGTTCAGACGGCCTTGCAAAGCGTTATCGATTTGCTCAAAGCTCAAGGCGCGGAGACTGTTGAAGTTTCCCTGCCGCAAACATCATTGTCGATTCCTGCTTATTACGTTCTTGCCTCTGCGGAAGCAAGTACCAACTTATCCCGTTTCGACGGCGTACGTTATGGCCATCGTGCAGCACAATTCGGCGATTTGGAAGAAATGTATAGTAACACCCGTGCCGAAGGTTTTGGCAGCGAGGTTAAGCGCCGTATCATGATCGGTACTTATGTATTGAGCCATGGTTACTACGATGCTTACTACCTGAAAGCGCAAAAATTGCGCCGTCTGGTTGCCAATGATTTTCAGACGGCCTTTGGTCAATGTGATTTCATTTTGGCGCCGACTGCACCGACTGCTGCGCCGAAACTTGGCAGCGACATTCACGACCCTGTGCAAATGTACTTATCCGATATTTACACCATCGCCGTGAACCTTGCCGGTTTGCCTGCATTGACTCTTCCTGCCGGTTTCAGCGCAAACGGCCTGCCGATTGGTGTGCAATTTATCGGCAACTATTTCTCCGAAGCCAAAATTTTGGGTGCCGCACATCAGGTTCAACTAAACAGCGATTGGCACACTAAAGCGCCGGAATAATGTTTTAGGGCCTTGATGATTCAAGGTCGTCTGAAAATAAACCATATAAAAGCGCCTGAATGTATTGAGGTGCTGCATATTGTAGATATTTAAAAATTATGACAGCCACCGACTTCATTCAAATCATTGGGACAGCCGCGTTTGCCATTTCCGGCTATTTGGTCGGCTACAACAAGCGGTTGGATGTACTCGGTGTCGTCATTACAGCGTTACTGACGGCAGTCGGCGGCGGCATGATACGTGATGGCTTGGTCGGCCGGATTCCGCAAGTGTTTTTGCAAACAGATGCGCTGATTGTTGTGTTTGCCACGCTTGCCATCGCATGGTTGATAAGGGTGCAACGTTATCGCAGCACCTATTTGGCCGCTGCTTTTATTATTGCCGATGCCATTGGTTTGGCAGCGTTCAGCATTACCGGCGCACAAATCGGTATGGCTTTGCAGCTTAATCTGTTCGGCGTTATTTCTTTGGCTTTTGTGACTGCCGTTGGCGGCGGTATTGCGCGCGATATTTTGGTCAATGATGTACCGATGATTTTGCGCACCGACCTTTACGGCAGCGTAGCCATTTTGATTGGCGGGCTGATTTATCTGTTCGGGCATTTGGGCTGGATTAATATCTTTACGTTAAACCTGCTCTTTGCCGGCGGATTGTTGTTTCGCCTGACTGCATACCGTTTCCATTGGCAACTGCCCGGTTTCCAACGCCGCAGGAAATAAACTTATCTTACAGACGGCCTATTATGTTTTTTATTCAGGCCGTCTGAAAAACGAATCACTCATTTAACCGATTAACTTTTTTTCGACAGAAAGACCCTTATGACTTGGGAAACCGTAATCGGACTGGAAATCCACGTCCAACTCAACACCCAATCCAAAATCTTCAGCGGCGCATCCACTGCATTCGGTGCCGAGCCTAATGCCCACGCCAGCGTGGTTGAGTGTGCGTTGCCGGGCGTATTGCCGGTAATGAACCGCGAAGTCGTCGAAAAAGCCATCAAACTCGGTTTGGCTTTGGATGCGAAAATCAATCAGAAAAACGTGTTCGACCGTAAAAACTATTTTTATCCTGATTTGCCAAAAGGCTATCAAATCAGTCAGTTAGATTTGCCGATTGTTGAACACGGCAAGCTGGAAATCGTAGTAGGCGATGAGGTTAAAACCATCAATGTTACCCGTGCGCACATGGAAGAAGATGCGGGTAAATCCGTACATGAAGGTTTGAACGGTGCTACTGGTATCGACTTGAACCGTGCCGGTACGCCTTTGTTGGAAGTTGTCTCCGATCCTGAAATGCGTTCCGCAGCCGAAGCCGTGGCATACGCTAAAGCGTTGCACGGTTTGGTAACTTGGCTCGATATTTGCGACGGTAATATGGCGGAAGGATCGTTCCGTGTCGATGCCAACGTTTCTGTACGTCCCAAAGGCCAGGTAGAGTTCGGTACACGCCGTGAAATCAAAAACCTCAACTCTTTCCGCTTCTTGGAACAAGCCATCAATTATGAAGTAGAAGCGCAAATCGAAATCTTAGAAGACGGCGGTAAAGTACAGCAGGCAACCATGTTGTTTGACCCTGAAAAAGGCGAAACCCGTGTGATGCGTTTGAAAGAAGATGCGCACGATTACCGCTATTTCCCAGATCCGGATTTGCTGCCGGTCATTATTTCAGACGGCCAATTGCAAAAAGCCAAAGATGAAATGCCTGAATTGCCGCATGAAATGGCGGCGTGTTTTGTTGCCGATTACGGCGTGTCTGACTATGATGCGCGCCTGTTGACTGCCAGTCGTGCTCAAGCTGCCTATTTTGAAGAAGCGGCCAAAGCCTGCGGCCAAGGTAAATTGACAGCGAACTGGATGAACGGCGAGCTTGCCGCGACCTTGAACAAAGAAGGTTTGGAACTGGCTGAAAGTCCGATTACGGCTCCACGCCTTGCCGAGTTGGTTGCTAAAGTTGCGGATGGAACATTAAGCAGCAAACTGGCGAAAAAAGCTTTTGAAGCGATGTGGGCTGAGCCTGAAGCAGGTATTGCCGAAATCATCGAGAAACATGGTTTGCAACAAATTACTGATACTGGCGCAATTGAAGCGATGGTGGATGAAGTGTTGGCAAATAATGCAAAAGCCATTGAGCAATTCCGTTCCGGCAATGAAAAAGCCCTGAATGCGATTGTCGGCCAAGTGATGAAAGCAAGTAAAGGCAAGGCCAATCCGGCTCAAGTTCAAGAACTGATTAAAGCCAAATTAGCTTGATAAATAGGATAGGCCGTCTGAAAAATAGGTCTTATTTTTCAGACGGCCTTTATTTTTGATTCTAAAATTATTCTAAATACCATGACACATACTATTACCTTATCAGATCAAATCACATTTACGGCAAACGAGGATGAAACCGTTCTTGCCGCTGCGACCCGTCAGAATTTAAATCTGCCTCATTCTTGTAAAAGTGGCGCCTGCGGACAATGTAAGGCTGAGTTGATGAGTGGCGAATTTGAAATGGGCGATCATATTGATAAAGCCATCAGCTCAGAAGAAAAAGCGCAGGGCAAAGTGCTATTGTGCTGCACTACTGCAAAGAGCGACCTGAAAATCAATGTGCCTGGGTTTAATTCGAATGCTTTGCCGGTGCGCACTTTGCCTGTACGTATCGAAACGATTGAAATCAAACATGATGTTGCTTTGTTGAGATTGGCTTTGCCTAAAGCGCCGTCATTTGCATTTTATGCCGGACAATATATTGATTTGCTGCTTCCCGGCAATATCAGCCGCAGCTATTCAATCGCCAATTCGCCTGACCAAGAAGGCGTTTTGGAGCTGCATATCCGCAAACGTGAAAACGGCGTATGCTCAGAAATGATTTTTGGTGCCGAGCCTAAAATCAAAGAAAAAGGTATTGTCCGCGTCAAAGGTCCATTGGGTACGTTTACTTTGCAAAAGGACGGCAATAAACCGATTATTTTGTTGGCAACGGGTACAGGTTACGCACCTATCCGCAGTATTTTGCTTGATTTGATTCATCAGAATAGCGAGCGTCAGGTTCATTTTTACTGGGGAGCACGTCAGCAGGAGGATTTGTACGCATTGGAAGAAGCAGAAGCATTAATAGGCCGTCTGAAAAATGCGAAATTCTCGCCTGTTCTTTCTAAGCCTGATTCCGATTGGAAAGGGGAGAATGGATACGTGCAAAATGTTGCTGCACAAAATTATCCTGATTTGAGCCAATACGAAGTTTATGCTTGCGGGTCACCAGCAATGACGGAGAGTGCGCAAAGTTTGCTGACTCAAAAATGTGCCTTGCAGGAAGATGCCTTCTTCTGTGATGCTTTTTCACCGGCATAATGCAAGCGGTAATTGTATTGACGGCTTTGGTCATCACGGCCTGCAGCTCTACAACCGCGCCCTCGGCTACGGAAATTAAGGTTGTCGAAAAGGCGGTCATGCCGACACCGCCTGCCGCGCTGATGGTCGCGCCGGTACGCCCGAATCCGCCGAAAGACGGCAAGACGGCAACGCTGCTCGAACACGCCGCTGAGTTTGGCGGCTATGTTGCTGAGCTGGAAAACCAAAACGCAGCGTGGCGCGATTGGGCGGGCAATCACTCCCGCAAAGTCGGCGACTGACAAAAAAGCCCGCGTAGGGCGCGGGCTGAGGGTGAAAGCGGATTTTATACCTCTTTTACAGGGGTAGCGGCGGTAGTGCTTTTCAGCAAATCGACTGCGTGCTGGCAGTTTTGCTTGCTGGTGTAGCCTTGGCCCTGAGCGATGATTTCATGGTTGGCTGCTTTCAAATGCCAACGGTATTCGCCTTTTGCGTCTTTATAGATTTCAAAATACATAAGGTTTCTCCTATGAATGAGTACACGTTTTCTTACCGCTTTGACGGCAAGTCCTGGTCATTGAGCATTTGGGCGGACAGCCCTGAAGAAGCCCGGGCAAAATTTCGGGCTGCACGGGAAAATGCGCAGTATGACGGCGAAGTTGTAACAAAGATTTATACATTTGTAAATATTTCGTGGGTTAAGAAGTTGTACAGACGGATAAAATATTTGATGGGTATCAAAGAATGACCTACCGTGAATTAGTTGAACGTCAGTTGGCTGTGCGCCATGCCGATTTGGAATTGGGCTTAAGCCGCTCCCGCGAACAAGAGCCGTTTGTCATTCATGTTTCTAATCTGCTGGATAAGGCAGGGTTTGAATATACGGTACGGATGAATAAGGATTTTCAACGGAAAATAAAAAGGAAATCGAAAATGTCCTTACTCAAGACCGTAAAAATGATGCTGTGAAATAGAAGATAGATTTGAATTCAAGTAGTAAGCATTGAGCTTGAAGAGAAATCAAACTTTGAAAGAGTGTACATTATGTACACTCTTCTGATTTTTTGAGTTGGCATTTTTAAATACGCAGTGCGTTGCGTGTCCATAAAATCTTGGTGTGGATTGGGTTGTCTAGGGCAGCCCTTAAATGTAAATCACTATGAAGTCAAACTAATCAAAACCATACTTTTCAATATTTTAGAGACGTTATCAAGTTTTGAGTCAATTCACGCTTTTATTTGTGGCACAGTAATTATCATCTAATTTTTTCCCTATACAATTTTTCTTGTAAACGGCGCAGGCCGTTTTAAGTCAACTTTATCAGGAACCATGATCATGAGAAACATCAAACTAACCTTAGCCATATTTTTCGGAGGCATATTTGCTTTATGGCTACTTGCTACATCATTTCCAGACCAGTGGGGCGTATTTCCAGTACGCAATTTACTGCTGCAACTCACTGGCGCCATCAGCATACTGGCGATGAGTGCCTGCCTGATACTCGCCGTACGCCCCAAAATACTGGAAACCCCGCTCGGCGGGCTGGACAAAATGTACCGCCTGCACAAATGGTTCGGCATCATCGCCCTTTCAGGCAGCATCCTGCACTGGACTACCAAGCAATTCCCCAAATGGCTGGTAAAGCTCGGACTGTTTGACGGCAAAAAACCGCCGCGCCCGCCGATGCAGGAAATATTGACGTTAAAAGATTGGCTGGCTACCCAACGCCACCTTGCCGAAGAAATCGGCGAAGTCGCCTTTTATGTCGCTATTGTTCTGCTTGTCGCCGCCCTCATCAAACGCATACCCTACCGCTGGTTTGCCAAATTCCACATCCTGGTCGTACCCGTTTATCTCGCGCTCGTGTGGCACACCATCGTGCTGGTAAACTTTTCCTACTGGTCGCAACCGCTGGGCTGGCTGATCATCGCCGCCTTAAGTGCAGGCATCGCCTGCTAGCTGATTGCCCTGTTTAAGCGCATCGGTAATCCGCAAAACGCTACCGTCTCCGCCCTGAATCAAAACGGTAAACTGCTCTCTCTGACTCTGAATGCCCCGAAATGGCAAGGACACTGTGCAGGACAATTCCTCTTTTTACGCACACACGGAGAAAGCCACCCCTTCACCATCGCTTCAGACTGGCAGCCTGATAACCAAGAGCTCACGCTCGTTATCAAAGATTTGGGCGATTACACACACCGCTTGCCGCAGCGCCTTAATATTGGCGACACCGTTCAAATCGATGGTGCATACGGACGTTTTGACTTTTCTGATAAGCAAGCGCAAATTTGGGTCAGCAACGGCATTGGTTTTACTCCATTTCTTGCACGCCTTAATGAACTGTCGAAACAGCCAATTACCCAGTCGATAGACTGGTTCCATGCTGATAGAAATCTGTCTGCCGACACGCTTGCCCATTGGCAAAATTTAGCGCAACAAGCCAACGTGAATTTCCACTATATCCCTTCGGAAACCCAAAGGCTCACCGCCGAACATATCGGACAGACTGTCCGCGACTGTGCCAACCGCAGCCTGTGGCTCTGTGGCAGCAGCAGCTTCACGCGCAGTATTTCAGATAACCTGAAAACAAGGTCGCAACATTTGGAGTTCTTTGAATTCCGCTAAACATCCATAGATGTGGGATAGCTTGAGAGCGTAGTCTTAACCTAGTGCAAATAAAAACAGTTCAAGCCTTCAAAATAAAGCTGCGGACTGTTTTTTGTTTTTCAGACGACCTTTAGCACTTAAAGAGGTTTCAGTCTGATAATGCAGCCTTAATAGTATGAAAATAAAAGCAGTCCACACCTTCATTTTGAAGGTGTAGGCTATTTTTTAATTTTCTGGTCATCCTTACAGTAGAGTCCTTACAAAACTCCTTAAATGTTTAGATAGGACTTTAAGGGGGAGATAAAAAGCTATGGCCGTCTGAAATATTTCAGACGGCCATATATTCACAAGGATTGAACAGGGGAGTATTGTATTAGCTACCCATCAGTTTCAAACGTTGACCAGGAGTCACAGTACGGGTATTGCGGTTCCAACGGCGGATCTCATTAACATCAACATTGAAACGGCTGGCAATAGTGTTCAAAGTATCACCTTTGCGTACAGTGTAGGAAACGTTTTGAATCGGGTTGCTGCGGACTTTTGCCGGAGCAGCTGTAACGCGGAGGATTTGGCCTTTTTTGATATTGTTGCCTTTGATGTTGTTGGCAATAATCAAATCAGCTACGCTCAGGTTATAACGTTTGGAGATGTTAAACAACGTGTCACCATCTTCCACGCGGTGTGTACCTGCTGCAAGTGCTGCAGTTTGTATGTTTTGTTGGCCATTTACACGGGCAAGACGCGCATTGATGCGTTGTTGTTGTTTAGCGGTATTGGCTGCAATACGTGCGGCACGAGCACTTTCAGCAGTCACAACAGTTTGAACTTGTTTGGCTTCAGGAGTCGCTTCAGCAACAGTTGCTGCAGGTTCATCTGCAGGTCGGCTTTGTACTAAGGCCATCAGGTCATCATGCTCTTCTTGAGCCGGCGCGGCAACAACAGATTCAACTGCAGGAGTAGGGGCTACATCGTTTGCGGCAACAGTCGGTGCAGTCAAGTCGGCAGGGATAGTTGCTTTAGGTGCTTCTGCAACATTTGTAGTAGCAGGATCAGCAGTGGTATGGATCATGGCTACAACAGGGGCAGCTACTTTTGCACTTGCAACTTGAGGCTGCGCCTTGGTTTCTGTTACCGCTACTGAAGTAACGTTTTCAGCTTTGTTGCGTTCAATAAAGTCAACCGGTTTGCTGGACTGTGGAACAACAGGTGCAACAATATTGGTCACGGTATTTTGAGCGACTTTAACCGGTTCTGCTACGTTGGAAGCAATAATCGGAGACATGGCCGGCATATTGGATTGGTAAGTATCCGGCGTATTGTCTTTGTCGATAAAGTTAATGATATCTTGACTTTGGGTAGCTGAGTTTTTAGCCACCAAAATGCTGCGACCTTCAGAAATGGCACTGCCACTCAGGCCGTTGAGGCGTTTAAGCTCGGCTACGCTCATGCCAGTATCGTTGGCGATGGCATTAAGCTTTTTGTTGCCCAAAGAAGTATAAATATCCCAAGACATCAGGGTATCTGGATTAGCATTGCGGTAGTTTTTTTCAAATGCGGAAACCGCAGAAACCGGTAACAACAGGCGACGGTTGTTTTTAGGGATAAATACCGGGGCATTGAAACCTGGGTTGAGTGCCAACAGTTCGCTTTCGCTGATGTTTGCAAAGCGAGCGATTGTGCTGTTATCAATAGGTTTGTCGATGCTGACAGATTTGAAATATGGCTGATTGCTGATTTCACTGATATTCATGCCGAAAGTTTGCGGATTGGCAACGATATTGCGGACAGCCAAAAGTTTGGGGACGTAATTACGTGTTTCGTTCGGCATACGCAGGTTTTCGTATGTCGGCTCCAAACCTTGCGCACGGGCACGGTTTACGGCACGGCCGACGTTACCTTCGCCCCAGTTGTAAGCGGCAAGTGCCAAAGACCAGTCGCCGAACATACCGTGCAGGTATTGCAGGTAGTTCAATGCGGCATCGGTAGCAGCGTAAATGTCGTGGCGGCCGTCATACAAAGGCGTTTTTTCCAAGCCGAAGTGGCGGCCGGTAGCCGGCATAAATTGCCACAGGCCGGATGCGCCGACGTGTGATTTGGCTTTGGTTACGAATGCGCTTTCAATGAAAGGCAGTAAAGCGATTTCAGCAGGCATATTGCGTTTTTTAACTTCATTGGCAATATGGTACATATAAGGTTTGCTACGGGAGATAGTGCGGTCGAAATATGCACTATTTGCAGCAAATTTGTTTTCATGGCGGCGAACCAGTTCTGTGTTGACTTCGTTGATGCGGAAGTCTTTACGCAACGATGCCCACAAGCTGCCAGAGCCGAAAGTTTGTGCTTTGGCTTGGTCGAGCAGGGAAGAGTTGAGGCGCATCATGGCCATGCCGACTTGGTTGGGCGTAGCGTTTTGCGCGTAGGCTGTGGCGGAAACTGCCGACAGGCTTGAAACGGTCAGAGCGATGGTTTTTAGTTTTGCCATAGTAAATAGAGTTATCAAATATATAATAAAATTTCGTCTTTTCGATGGTATCGTTTCAGCATTCAAACGTCAAGTCGAGTAGGGAATTTGCTTGTATGATGTGTTCGTGGTGTTAAAATTCTGTCACACAAGTCGGGATGCATAGGGGAGCATTTAATGGAAACTTTTTTTATGCAAACGCCAATGGGACAATATCTTGCTCAAAAAGAGGCGGATTTTTTTAGACGGCATTTGCAATATTTGAATGGCCAAGTAGCGGTTCAATTGGGCGGGGTATGGCAGAGGCCGTCTGAAAATATGATTGTGGTGCCTCGCGATGTACGGATGGATGCTGAAATGTTGGCATTTGAAACGCATTCCGTGGATGTGTTATTGATGCACCATCTTTTGGAAATTTCAACTGCGGATTTAGTGTTGAAAGAGGCGTTTAGGGTATTAAACCCTGAGGGCAGGTTGATTTTAACGGGGTTTAACCCTAAATCTTTGTGGGGATTGAGCTCGTGGTTTGATGGCAAAAGACTGCCTATGAAATCTCAATGCTTGGCTTTGGCTGAGTTGAAACGAAAAATTGCCACTATTGGTTTTGAAATGGAATATGGGCAATTTATGGATTATCTGCCTGCGGTGAATTCGCCATCTGCTTTGAAGTTCTGGCAGTTTATGGAAAAAGCCGGGGATAGGTGGTGGCCTCAGTGTGCGGCGGTTTATGGTGTGGTTTTAACGAAACATTTGATTGGTGTCCATCCTTTGCCCGAATTGGAATCTGCATTCGATGGCAATACGGTTGCTTTAAGTACAGCACGTTTGGCTGAATAGTTTCAGACGGCCTATATATAATGATGAATTTGGAGAATAATGATGCCTGAATTACCTGAAGTGGAAACGACTTTACGCGGAATCGCGCCACATATTGATGGCAAGAAGATAGAAAAAGTCATTATTCGCCAGTTTAAATTGAGATGGCCTATTCATCCAGACTTGGCGCAAATTTTGGCAGGGCGCAAAGTTTTGGCATACAACCGGCGTGCGAAGTATTTGATTATTACTTTTGAAACGGGTATTTTACTTATTCATTTGGGTATGTCTGGCAGTTTGCGGATTTTTACCGCTGATGATGAGCGTATCGCCACTCCGGATAAACACGATCATTTAGATTTTGTATTTGATGACGGTACCGTATTGCGTTATCACGATCCGCGTAAATTTGGTGCGGTGTTGTGGTATGAGGGTATTGCCGAGCATCATCCGCTGTTGGAAAAGTTGGGGCCGGAGCCGCTCTCGGACGATTTTGATGCAAACTACCTGTATCAGAAATTAAAAACCCAAAAGCGTGCAGTCAAATTAGCACTAATGGATAATGCGGCGGTAGTTGGTGTCGGCAATATTTATGCGAATGAAAGTCTGTTTAAGGCAGGTATTTCGCCATTGCGTCCGGCGAATAAGTTGACCAAGAAAGAATGCGCATTATTGGTGGAAACGGTTAAAGCGGTTCTGCAAAGGGCGATTGAAACCGGCGGCAGTACGCTGCGAGACTTCGTTAATAGCGATGGAAAAAGCGGCTACTTTCAGCAGGAATATACGGTCTATGGCCGTCATAATGAGCCTTGTGTCCAATGTGGCGGGCTGATTTTTAAAGAAACTTTGGGGCAGCGTGGAACATTTTATTGTCCAAATTGCCAGAAATAGTTTCAGACGGCCTTAAATGTCAGAGGCCGTCTGAAAATAATGAACACAATACAGAAGAAATTTTATGTCTAAACAAAAAGCTCCTTTTTTTAAACGACTGGGCAGACTTTGCCGTTTGGCGGCTTGGTTATTCAGAACCGGCCGGGATTTGCGTGCCATCGATGGCAACAATGCAGAGGAACGCAATCACGCTGTGGTTGTTTTGGGAAAAGGTGCGTTGGATGCTTTGGATATCGAATTGGAAATCGGCGTACCGCCTCAAGGAAATGTGAGCGGTACTTTGGTGGTGGCCAACCATGTGTCTTGGTTGGATATTTTTGCCATGAGTGCCGTTTATCCGAGCAGTTTTATTGCAAAAAAGGAAATCAGCGGTTGGCCGGTTTTGGGGAAAATGGGTAAAAATGCCGGCACGGTGTTTATTAACCGCAATTCCCGCCGTGATGTCGAGCCGATTAATCAGGCGATTTGTGCGGCATTGAAAGCAGGGCAGAATGTCAGCTTCTTCCCCGAAGCGCGCACTTCTTCCGGCTTGGGTATTTTGCCGTTTAAAGCAGCCCTGTTCCAATCGGCTATTGATGCGAAAGCGCCGATTCAGGCGGTAACCTTACGCTATTATGATGACGAAGGACAACGGACGGATCTGCCATCCTATGCAGAGGTAAATCTGTTTCAGTCTTTATGGCGCATTGTTTCTATGAAGAAAATCCGTATCCGTTTGGATTTCTCGCCACAGTATAAACCGACAGATATGCCTGATAAAGACCGCTATGCTTTGAAGGATATTGCGGAAACAGCCATCAGCAAAATTGTGGCTTCGGATTCTCCCGTTCAGCCCTTACCTAAAAAATAATTTCAGTCAGGCACTTGTTTTATTTCAGACGGCCCCCATTTAGAGGAACAGCTGTTTTCGGTTTAATTGAATTGATAGTTTGATGTAATTAATATTATTTGAACTATAAATTATACAAATCGATAGGCCTGCATTAAAATGCAAGCATTGATTCATTTCTCAAACCCGAATTTTTAAGGAGCTTAAAAATGGCTTTGCAAGATCGTACCGGTCAAAAAGTACCTTCCGTAGTATTCCGCACTCGCGTTGGCGACACTTGGAAAGATGTTTCTACTGATGATTTGTTCAAAGGCAAAAAAGTAGTCGTGTTCTCTCTGCCTGGCGCATTTACTCCAACTTGCTCTTCTTCTCACCTTCCACGCTACAACGAATTGTTTGGCGCGTTCAAAGAAAACGGTGTTGACGCAATCTACTGCGTATCTGTAAACGACACTTTCGTAATGAACGCTTGGGCTGCTGAAGAAGAAGCCGACAACATCTATATGATTCCTGATGGCAACGGTGAATTCACTGAAGGCATGGGCATGTTGGTTGGCAAAGAAGACTTGGGCTTCGGTAAACGCTCTTGGCGTTACTCCATGCTGGTTAACGACGGCGTGGTTGAAAAAATGTTTATCGAACCTGAAGAACCAGGCGATCCTTTCAAAGTGTCTGACGCTGACACTATGTTGAAATACATTGCTCCTGACTGGAAAGCTCAAGAGTCTGTTGCCATCTTTACCAAACCTGGTTGCCAATTCTGTGCAAAAGCTAAAAAAGCTCTGCAAGACAAAGGCTTGTCTTACGAAGAAATCGTATTGGGCAAAGATGCAACTGTTACTTCCGTACGCGCTATTACCGGTAAGATGACTGCTCCTCAAGTATTCATCGGCGGCAAATACATCGGCGGCAGCGAAGACTTGGAAGCTTACTTGGCTAAAAACTAATTGCCTGTATGCTTGAGACGGCTTGAAAAGGCCGTCTGAAAGACCCAAATATAGAGTTATTCAGACGACGTTTACAAATCGGCGTTCTGAATAACTCTATATTTACAAGTAGAATTTGAGATTATTGTTTTAAATCGATATTTAGGTATTGGCTATTGATTTTTAAATTTTGATAGTTTGTGAAGTTTAGGCCGTCTGAAAACGGATAACCTGATGGCAATATCGGTTTGGATATAGACAGTAAGGATAAAATATGAAAAAGATTCAAGCAGATGTAGTAGTACTGGGTGGCGGTACAGCCGGTATGGGCGCATTTCGCAATGCCCGACTTCATACAGACAATGTTTACCTGATTGAAAACAATGTATTCGGAACAACTTGTGCGCGTGTCGGCTGCATGCCGTCCAAGTTGCTGATTGCGGCTGCGGAAGCGCGCTATCATGCTCTGCATACCGATCCGTTTGGCGTACATTTGGATAAAGACAGCGTAACGGTAAACGGTGAAGAAGTCATGCGCCGCGTGAAGTCCGAACGCGACCGTTTTGTCGGTTTTGTAGTCAGCGATGTAGAAGAGTGGCCTGCCGACAAGCGTATTATGGGTACGGCAAAATTTGTTGACGAACACACCGTCCAAATCGATGACCACACTCAAATTACTGCAAAAAGTTTTGTGATTGCCACCGGTTCGCGTCCTGTGATTTTCCCACAGTGGGAAGTTTTAGGCGATCGCTTGATTGTGAACGATGATGTTTTCTCTTGGGATACCCTGCCTAAGAGTGTTGCCGTGTTCGGCCCTGGCGTAATCGGCTTAGAGTTGGGTCAGGCTTTGCACCGTTTGGGCGTGAAAGTTGAAATTTTTGGCGTGGCCGGTGCTATTGGCGGTATTTCTGATCCTGTTGTCGCTGAAGAAGCCAAAACCATTTTTGGTGAAGAGTTGACTTTGCATTTGGATGCCAAAACCGAAGTCAAATTGGACGCAGAAGGCAATGTTGAAGTTCATTGGGAACAAGATGGCGAAAAAGGTGTGTTCCATGCCGAATATGCTTTGGCTGCCGCCGGTCGTCGTCCAAACGTGGACAATATCGGTTTGGAAAACCTGAATATCGAAAAAGATGCGCGTGGCGTGCCTGTTGCCGATCCGCTGACCATGCAAACCAGCATTCCGCACATCTTTATCGCAGGCGATGCGTCCAATCAATTGCCTCTGCTGCATGAAGCTTCCGACCAAGGCAAAATTGCCGGTCATAATGCCGCTATTTTCCCGAATATTGAGGGCGGTTTGCGCCGTAGCGTAATCGGCGTGGTATTCACCAGTCCGCAAATTGCCACTATCGGCTTGAAATATGCGCAAGTCGCGGCGAAATATCAGCCTGATGAGTTTGTAATCGGCGAAGTTTCCTTCCGAAACCAAGGCCGTAGCCGCGTTATGTTGGTCAACAAAGGCCATATGCGTTTGTATGCTGAAAAAGCAACCGGCCGTTTCATTGGTGCAGAAGTTGTCGGTCCTGCTGCCGAACATTTGGCACACTTGATGGCTTGGGCGCATCAAATGAAGATGACGATTCCGCAAATGTTGGATATGCCGTTCTACCATCCGGTTATCGAGGAAGGTCTGCGCACTGCATTGCGTGATGCCGATGCAAAATTGAAACAGGCTTGATTATTTGATGGAATAAAGGCCGTCTGAAACTGTAAGGTTTCAGACGGCCTTTTTTATGCTTTGAAGTTGTTAAATCAATTCTAAATCCGGACCGGCATTTTGCGCACGACGGCTTCGTAATTGAATGTCTAAGCGCAAATCATGGGCGGAGTCGGCATTTTTAATGGCGTCTTGATAGCTGATATCGCCGTTTTCATACAAATCATACAAGGCTTGGTCAAAAGTGATCATGCCCATGCCGGTTGATTTTTTCATCATTTCTTTGATGTTGTGGACTTCGCCTTTTTGAATCAAGTCGGCAATAATCGGCGAATTGAGCAAAACTTCGACCGCCGCCACACGACCCCGTCCGCTTTCACGGGGAATCAGGCGTTGGGAAATAAAGGCTTGCAGGTTGAGCGACAAGTCGGTCAGCAACTGGGTACGGCGCTCTTCGGGGAAGAAGTTGATGATGCGGTCGAGCGCTTGGTTGGTACTGTTGGCATGCAGTGTCGCCATACATAAATGGCCGGTTTCTGCGAAGGAAATGGCGTAGTCCATGGTCTCGCGGTCGCGGATTTCGCCAATCAAGATAACATCCGGTGCTTGGCGCAGGGTATTTTTCAGCGCAATCGGCCAATTTTCAGTATCTACGCCGATTTCGCGTTGAGTGATGATGCAGTTTTTGTGTTGGTGGATAAACTCAATCGGATCTTCGATGGTAATAATGTGGTCGAAGCTGTTTTCGTTTCGATAGTCGATAAGGGAGGCGAGGGAAGTGGACTTGCCCGAACCTGTACCGCCAACAAAAATAATCAGGCCGCGTTTTCTGAGGGCAATGTCTTTCAGAATAGGGGGCAGATTGAGCGTTTCAAATTTTGGAATATTGCTGGTAATGGAGCGGAACACCAATGCAGTTGCACCGCGTTGAACCATTGCATTGACACGGAAGCGGCTGGTATCGGGCAGGCTGATGGCGAAGTTACATTCGTTGGTGGAAGAAAATTCTTCGATTTGTTTGGAAGACATAATCGAAAAAGCGATTTCCATACATTTTTCAGCACTTAGCGGTTCATCGCTCAGTCGCGTGATTTTGCCGTCCACTTTCATGGCTGGCGGGAAATTGGTGGTAATGAAAAGGTCGGAGCCTTTGTATTTGTTCATATGGCGTAGCCAAGCGAACAATTCTTCTTTTGCGCCCGGAGTATTTTCGTCAAACATAAGAATTTAGATAGTTAATATTAAGTTATTTTATTGAGAATAATTATAACAGAAGCAATCATTATTTGCTGTTTTGCCCACTAAAGTGGCTATCTGTTTTAAATTGAGTGTCGTGCTAGGAATATAGCAGATTTTTCAGTATCCCTGTGATTTTAAATTCTGCTGTTATAATGTTGCTCGATTAGTGAATGGAAAGGTAACGAGATGTCAGTACAAACAATTGCCGTGGTCGGCGCAATGGAACAGGAAATTGAGTTTTTGCGTGAAAGCATGGCCAATGTCAAACATGTGTCCTTCGGTAAATTCTCGGCATATGAAGGCGAATTGGCTGGAAAACGCACGGTATTGGTTTTGAGCGGTATCGGTAAGGTCAATGCGGCGGTTTCGACTTCTTGGGTCATTCATCAGTTTGCACCGGATTGCGTCATCAATACCGGCAGTGCAGGCGGTTTGGGCAAGGGTCTGAAGGTCGGTGACGTGGTCATCGGCGAAACTGTGGCGCATCACGATGTTGACGTAACGGCTTTTGGTTATGTTCGGGGGCAAGTACCGCAACTTCCTGCTGTGTTCGCATCGGATGAAAACCTGATTCGCCAAGCAGAAAAGGCGGCGCAAGTGTTTGAAGGTGCGGCTGTAACTCAAGGCCTGATTGTCAGTGGCGACCGTTTTGTGCACAGTAGCGAAGGTGTCGCGGAAATCCGCAGTCATTTTCCTGACGTAAAAGCAGTTGAAATGGAAGCTGCGGCGATTGCGCAAACCTGTCACCAGTTGGAAGTGCCGTTTGTGATTATTCGCGCCGTATCCGATTCGGCAGATGAGAAAGCGGACATCAGCTTTGAAGAGTTTTTGAAAACGGCGGCCGTCAGCTCGGCGAAGATGGTGACCGAGATTGTCAAATCGCTATAAAATCATGCAAAAGCGTTGAATTTCCGTTAGAATACGGAACGATTCAACCTTATTCTAAGGCCGTCTGAAAACTGAATCCCTGTTTTTTCAGACGGCCTTTCAGCCTTTAATTGTATTTATCTTAATAACAATATGAAAAACATACGGAATTTCTCCATCATTGCCCACATCGACCACGGTAAATCGACGCTTGCCGACCGTTTTATCCAATACTGCGGCGGTTTGGATTTGCGCGAAATGAGTACGCAGGTGCTCGATTCCATGGACATCGAAAAAGAGCGCGGCATTACCATTAAAGCGCAAACCGCCGCGCTCAACTATAAAGCACGCGACGGGCAGGTGTATCAGCTCAACCTGATTGATACTCCGGGACACGTCGACTTCTCTTACGAAGTTTCCCGTTCGCTGTCGGCTTGCGAAGGCGCGCTTTTGGTGGTTGATGCGTCTCAAGGTGTAGAAGCGCAAACCGTGGCGAACTGTTATACCGCTATTGATTTGGGCGTGGAAGTTGTGCCTGTTTTGAACAAAATCGATTTGCCTGCCGCAGAACCCGATCGCGTGGAGCAGGAAATTGAAGACATTATCGGCATTGATGCTGTCGGTGCGGTTCAATGTTCCGCCAAAAGCGGTATTGGTGTGGAAGATGTTTTGGAAGAAATCGTTGCCAAAATCCCTGCGCCTATCGGCGATGAAAATGCGCCGTTGCAAGCGGTGATTGTCGATTCGTGGTTTGACAACTACGTCGGCGTGGTCATGTTGATTCGTGTGAAAAACGGCACCATCAAGCTGAAAGACAAAGTGCGCTTTATGAGCACCAAGGCGGAAACGCAGGTTGAGCAGCTGGGCGTATTCACGCCGAAATCGGTTCAAAAACAAGAACTCAAAGCCGGCGAAGTAGGCTTTTTGATTACCGGTGTAAAAGAATTGGGACAGGCGAAAGTCGGTGATACGGTTACTTTGGTTGCCAACCCTGCCTCTGAGCCGCTGCCCGGCTTCCAAGAAGTACAAAGCCAAGTATTTGCAGGCCTTTATCCGGTAGAAAGCCACGACTATGAAGCTTTGCGTGACGCGTTGGAAAAATTGCAGCTGAACGATGCTTCGTTGAAATTTGAGCCTGAAGTTTCCCAAGCATTGGGTTTCGGCTTCCGTTGCGGCTTCTTGGGCCTGTTACACTTGGAAATCGTGCAGGAGCGTTTGGAGCGCGAGTTCGATATGGACTTGATTACCACTGCACCAACGGTGGTTTATGAAGTTGTGTTGAAAAACGGCGAGAAAATCGAAGTTGAAAACCCGTCCAAACTGCCTGAAATCAGCACCATCGAAACCATTCTTGAACCGATTATTACTGCGACCATTCTTGTGCCACAGGAATATGTCGGTAACGTCATGACTTTGTGTAACCAAAAGCGCGGCGTTCAGGTCAATATGCAATACATGGGCCGCCAAGTCATGCTGACTTATGATTTGCCGATGAACGAAGTCGTGATGGACTTCTTCGACAAACTCAAATCCACTTCGCGCGGTTATGCTTCGTTGGACTACCATTTCAAAGAGTTCCAACCGTCTGATTTGATTAAGCTCGACATTATGGTCAACGGCGAAAAAGTCGATGCCCTGAGCCTGATTGTCCACCGTCAAAGCGCCGTTCACCGCGGTCGCGAGCTGGCAGCGAAAATGCGCGAACTGATTCCGCGCCAAATGTTCGACATCGCTGTCCAAGCCGCCATCGGCAGCCAGATTATCGCCCGCGAAAACGTCAAAGCCCTGCGTAAAAACGTTTTAGCGAAATGTTACGGCGGCGATATTACGCGTAAGAAAAAACTTCTCGAAAAACAAAAAGCAGGTAAGCGCCGCATGAAACAAGTGGGCAATGTGGAAATCCCGCAAAGCGCGTTCTTGGCGATTCTGCAAGTGAGTGATAAATAATGAGTATAAATCTGACTTTAGGCGCAATCGTTGTACTGCTGGCCGGCTTGGTCCTCAACTTCAAAAGCAGTAAAGAGCGTCAGGAAAACGGCGAATGGAGCTCCGGCCTGCAATGGAGTTATCTCTTGTGCATGGTCGGCGTATTCGGCATTTTGTCCGAGTTTATGAGCTTTACCGCCGTATTGCTGGTGTTTGTCGTGTTCACTGGTATTGTTTGGGCAATCCATAAAGGCCGTCTGAAAAAAAGCGAGACCGGCGAAGACAATGCGCATTTTACCGACTATATGGGCGGCTTTTTCCCCATCATCTTGGTTATCTTTGTGTTGCGCAGCTTTATTGCCGAGCCGTTCCAAATTCCGTCCAGCTCCATGCGTCCTGGCTTGGTCAAAGGCGATTTTATCTTGGTGAACAAATTTTCTTACGGTATCCGCCTGCCGATTTTGAATAAGGTCATTATCCCTGTTGGCAACATTGCCCGAGGCGATGTCGTGGTGTTCAATTACCCACTTCAGCCTGAGATGAATTACATCAAGCGCATCGTCGGTATTCCGGGCGACGTTGTGGAATACCGTGATAAGGTTTTGACTGTTAACGGAGAAATTATTTCCGAAAAACCAAATGGCAATTATCAATACGCAGATGATACCGATCCGTCTATGATTCATACGCTTGAGCGTTTTCATACTGCCTTGAACGGCAAAAACTTTGACGTTATCAAAGAGGCCGGTCAGCCTTCCGTATCTATTGCCGTATTGAATAAATACACCTCCGAAGTGATGCCTGAAAGCAATTACTCGCTTGAAACAAGCGGTTTGGAAAATTGCGAATACGCAGAAGACGGCAATGGCTTTATCTGTAAAGTTCCTGAAGGCCGTTATTTCGCGATGGGCGACAACCGCGACAACAGCGCCGATTCCCGTTATTGGGGATTTGTCGATGACAAACTGATTGTCGGTAAAGCCTTCTTTGTTTGGATGAACTTTGGCGAACTCAGCCGTATCGGTACCAGTATCAAATAAGCAATAACAGATTAAAAGGCCGTCTGAAAAATTTCAGACGGCCTTTTTTGTATCTATTTTTTGTCTTTTAACGAACCTAAATAAATCGCCAATAAAGTCAAAGTGGCGCCGCTCCATTGGACGGTATTAATTGGTTTATCCAACCAGAAATAATCGATCAGCATGGCGGCGACTGGTTCTGAGAGCAGCAGGAGGCCGGTCAGTGATAAGGATAAAAGCGGGATGGCGTAAGCAATCAATGCCCAAGCGAAGCATTGCATAACGATGCCGTAGATGGAGACTAGAATCACATCGTTTAAAGTTTTGGGGTAAAGATGGGTGGCATCGAATAGCAGTGACGGGATGACCAGCGCCATTGCGCCGCCGAAGCTTAAAATCATCATCAGAGGAAACAAACCAACTTTTTCCTGCTCATGGGTTTTGCGTACGAAGACCATAGACAGGGCCAGCATGGCACCGGATACTACGCCGCTGACAAATCCCCATGCGGCATTGTTGTTATGGCTGAACTCTGGACTGCCGATTAAGGCGACGCCTATGGTGGCCAATATCAAACTTAAAATTTGCAGGGCGCTTAAACGTTCAGAATAAAAGAAGAAGCCGATGGCGGCTAAAAAGAAAATCTGCAGGCTGTTGAGTAAGGTGGAAATGCCGGGGCCTACGGCGTGAATGCTTTCGTGCCAAAGGGCGAGGTCGAATGCGAGGAAAACGCCGGATAAGATTGCGTAGCCAACTGTTTTTCTTTTCGTGGGCATTTTTTGTCTGAAAAAACGCCCGAGTAGGAAAAATATAGGGGCGGCGATCAGCAAGCGCCAGAATGCGATGGCGTAAGAGCCGACATCGACAAATTTGACGATTAAACTGCCCAAACCGAAGACGACGCAGCCGACGACCAGCAGGGGCGCTGCATAATTTCCCGAACGTGTCTTCATCGGCTTCTCCAAGAATTAAATGAAGACGATTATTCCATAAAATATAGCTGGGGCGCTAATGATAAATAGTGGTAAGCCAAGATAAAGGGTTTATGATGAAAGGCCGTCTGAAAACTGTTTCAGACGGCCTTTTGATGATTTTCTGGCTTGATTTCGTATTGTTGTAGTATAAAATCGTTTTACGCCGTGTTTTCAGACGGCCTGATCAGTTTTGGTTTTGAGAAAAGGATATTGGAAATGGCAAACCCTATTCGTGCGTTTTTGGATTATGTGCCGTCGGTTGATAAGTCTTGTTTTGTAGATGAGACTTCGGTAGTGATTGGCGAAGTGTTGCTGGCGGAAGATGTATCGATTTGGCCTTATGCTGTATTGCGCGGCGATGTGAACAGCATTTCTATCGGCAAACGCAGCAATGTGCAGGACGGCAGCGTTTTGCATGTGTCGCATAAGAATGCGGCAAAGCCTGACGGTTCGCCTTTGATTATCGGCGATGATGTGACGATTGGGCATAAGGTCATGCTGCATGGCTGCCGAATTGGGAATCGTGTGTTGGTGGGCATGGGCTCGATTATTTTGGATGATACGGTTGTCGAAGATGATGTGATGATAGGCGCAGGCAGTTTGGTGCCACCGCGCAAACGTTTGGAAAGCGGTTTTTTATACGTCGGTTCGCCTGTTAAACAAGTGCGTCCGCTGACTGATGAGGAAAGGGAATTTTTGACGTATTCGTCTGCGCATTATGTCCGCCTGTCCGGTCAGCATAAAATTTCAAAATAAGGAAAACCAATACAATGAACGCAATTTATATGGCTTCGGGCAGTCCGCGCCGTCGTGAGATTTTGGAGAATTTGGGTTTCACGGTACGCCGCCTTCCTGCGGATATTGATGAAACCCCTAAAGAAGGCGAAGCCGCAGTAGAGTATGTGCGCCGTATGGCCTGCGAGAAAAATCAGGCAGCGGTGGCACAATGGTTTACTGCTCATGATCAAGAGCCTGAGTTTGCTGTATTGACGGCGGATACGACGGTGGCGGATGGTACGGTTATTTTGGGTAAACCGGAATCTGAGGCGGATGCGGTCGATATGCTGGAACGTTTGTCCGGACGGACTCACCAGGTACTGACGGCTGTATGCGTTTACTGGCAAGGCGTGTGCCATGATGTGGTGCAGACGAGCGAAGTGCGCTTTAAAACGTTGACGGCTGAGGAGATTGCAGCCTATGTTGCCAGCGGCGAGCCGATGGATAAAGCCGGTGCGTATGGGATTCAGGGCTTGGGCGGCGTATTTGTCGAGCATTTGCAGGGCAGTTTTACCGGCGTGATGGGTTTGCCGGTTTATGAGACCGCGCAACTACTGAAATCTTTGGGTTTGGAAGCGCCGCCGTTTGCTTTAAATTAGGCAAATGCCGTCTGAAAGCGTGCCGACAAAAACGCCTGTTTCAGTTACAATACTGCCTTAAACAGCTTGTTTGAAGAAAGATATGAAAGAACATAAGGCCCGGAAACGCTTCGGGCAGAATTTTTTGCAGGATACGCGGATTATTAGCGATATTGTCAACGCGGTCAGACCGCAGCCTGATGATATCGTGATTGAAATCGGCCCGGGCTTGGCTGCCATTACCGAGCCTTTGGCGAAGAAACTCAATCGCCTGCATGTTTGCGAAATCGACCGCGACATCGTACGTCGTCTGAAAACCTTGCCGTTTGCAGATAAATTGGTGATACACGAAGGCGATGTATTGCAGTTTGATTTCAACAGCATTGAAGGCAAGAAAAAAATTGTCGGCAACCTGCCGTACAATATTTCCACGCCGCTTTTGTTCCGATTGAGCGAAGTGGCAGACGATGTGATCGATATGCACTTTATGCTGCAAAAAGAAGTGGTCGAACGCATGGTGGCGCAGCCGAAAACCAACGACTATGGCCGTCTGGGCGTAATGCTGCAATATTTCTTCGATATGGAAATGTTGATTGAGGTGCCGCCCGAGTCCTTTGATCCTGCGCCGAAAGTGGATTCGGCCGTGGTGCGCATGATTCCGGTGAAACACCGCATCGGTAAAGCAGAAGATTTTGAACATTTTGCCAAACTGGTGAAACTGGCTTTCCATCAACGCCGCAAAACCATACGCAATAATTTGAAGGAACTTGTCGGCGATGATGATTTGCAGGCAGTCGGCATCAATCCGCAGGACAGGGCAGAACACATTGCCGCTGAGAAATATGTGGAATTGAGCAATTATCTGGTTCAAAAGGCCGTCTGAAATAGTGATGGTAATTTTTAAGCAACCTCCTATTCGATGAGAGGTTCTGGGTGATTCATATTTGTGGCGTGAATTGGCGCAGTATTTTTCCGGTAAGGATATGCCGTCTGAGCGGCACCGTTTTGAAGCAGCAATTATCGGCGCAGTTTGGGTATTGACCGGGTATCATCTTGATAGGGAAGAGCAATTTAAAGTTAATCGGTACAATCAAGGCAGAATTTCCGGCGGCATAGTCAGTTGCCGCTTTTGGCTGGAAACGGCCATTCCTTTGCCTTGGTAGTGGCAAGCGTAACTCAAGCCCCGAAAATTTTGGCAGTTTGGAAAGAAATAATGATTAAATTCAAAAATGTACACAAACATTTTAAAGATTTGCACGTTATCAACGGCGTGAATCTGGAAGTTAAACAAGGCGAGGTGGTCGTTGTATGCGGCCCTTCAGGCAGTGGCAAATCTACGCTGATTCGTACGGTAAACCAACTCGAGCGCATTGAAAGCGGCGAGATTTGGGTGGATGGCATCAATGTTGCCGATCCGAAAACCGATTTGAACAAAGTGCGCGAAGAAGTGGGCTTTGTGTTCCAAGGGTTCAATCTGTATCCGCATTTGACCGTCTTGGAAAATATTATTCTTTCTCCGATGAAAGTGAAAAACCAAAGCCGTGAAGAGGCGGAAAAGAAAGCGATGGAGCTTTTGGAACGCGTCGGCTTGGCACATAAAAAAGACGCGCTGCCCGGTCAGCTTTCCGGCGGTCAGCAGCAACGTGTGGCGATTGCACGAGGTTTGGCGATGGAGCCGCGCGTAATGTTGTTTGACGAACCGACTTCCGCGCTTGACCCTGAAATGGTCGGCGAAGTATTGAAAGTGATGAAAGACTTGGCGGAAAGCGGCATGACCATGATGTGTGTGACCCATGAAATGGGTTTTGCGCGCGAAGTTGCCGACCGTGTGATTTTTGTCGATAAAGGCCAGATTCTGGAAGATGAAACGCCGGAAGAATTTTTTACCCATCCGAAACACGAGCGTGCCAAACAATTCCTGCAACAGGTGATGACACATTAAACTCGGGCCGTCTGAAATTTCAGACGGCATGATCGGTTTGAATGATTTTGAAAGTTGAAAATAATGTATTTTGTTGACCGTACTGCTGTTGTGCTGAAGCCGACCGCCCGTTTTTTGGAATGGCTGAAATCCGCCGATGAAAATATGCCCGACCTGACCATCGAGCAACTGCGTACCAACTGCTCCGTATTCCTTGTGCCGCAATTTGACGAACCCGAATCCGTCATTTCTTATTTTGACGAACGCTACCAGCAGATTTTTGAAGCCGAATTGGCCGGCTGGGACATCGATAAAAGCAAATGGCCGCAAGACATGAGTTTGAAGGCTTTTTGGGAATTTTTCGATACCGAAATCCACGATATGGTTTTGGACATGGAAGAGGCGGAATTGAATATTACGCCTGTTTTCGACAATATGATGTAAAGCCGTGCGAAGTTTTCAGACGGCCTTAAAGCCCTCGCGTTCTTTGAAAATTCTGATTGTCTTCTTACACCTTTCAGCATTGGCCTTATGCCTTACCGAGTTTTACGGTTGGATGATGTGGCTGGGTTTGGCGGCATTGGCCGGTAGTTTTACCTATGCTTGGCGCAGCGTTAATTTTCAGACTCGAAATGCGGTCAGAAAAATCATCATCGACCGTCAATACCGTGCGACGGTTTACTTGAATGACGAGGAAGAGGGAAGAAGCGTGGTTTTGCAAGACAGCAGTATGTTGACAGCTTATGCTTTGTTTCTGCAATGGAATATTGATGGAAAAATAGTCAAACACTGCATCTTGCCCGATATGGCCGACCGCGATGCCTACCGCCGTCTGAAAGTGTGGGCGCGCTGGTGCCGTGAAAAAGAAGACAAAGCAGAACTTGCGGCAGATATGGATTAAACGGCTGTTTCAGACGGCCTTTTGAAGCGATAAATACAATGAAAACATTACAAGACTGGCTTTCTCATTTGGAGACTGCCCATAGTTCCGGCCTTATCGATATGGGCTTGGAACGCGTGGGAGAAGTGAAAAAACGCATGAATTTGGTGCCGCAATGTCCTGTCGTCGTGGTGGCGGGTACCAATGGCAAAGGCTCCGTATGCGCCTATTTGTCGCATATTTATAAAGAAGCCGGTTTTAAAGTCGGTACGCTGACCAGTCCTCATCTTCTGCGTTACAACGAACGAATCGCCATCAACACTCAGCCGGTTTCAGATGAATTGATTGTTTCCTCATTTGAGCGTATCGAAGCGGCGCGAGGTGAAATTTCTCTGACGTATTTTGAGTTTAATGCTTTGGCGGCCGTTGATATTTTCATGCATGAAAATGTGGACGTAATGATTTTGGAAGTCGGTTTGGGCGGACGGTTGGATGCCGTGAATGTATTTGACGGCGACTGTTCGGTCGTTACCAGCGTGGATTTGGATCATCAGGCATTTTTGGGTGATACTGTCGAGCAGGTCGGTTTTGAAAAAGCCGGAGTGTTCCGTAGCGGCAAATCTGCCGTATGCGGTCAGAATCCTGCGCCTGAATCATTGCTCAAACACGCAGAAGAAATTGGCGCAAAACTGTTGATGGTTCAGCGAGATTTTGATTTTGCGTCAATGGAAAGCGTACAGTGGAACTACCGCTTCCATCCGCAAGCTTCAGACGGCCAAAGCCGTAACCGTAATTCCTTGCCGTTTCCTGCTTTGCGCGGTGCCTATCAGTTGTCCAATGCCGCGTGTGCATTGACTGTGTTGGAATGTTTGAACGAACAATTGCCGGTTGATATCGGCGCGATTAAACGTGGTTTGCTGTTGGTTGAGAATCCTGGACGTTTCCAAGTTTTGCCCGGCCGTCCGCTGGTGGTTTTGGATGTCGGCCACAATCCGCACGCAGCCCGTGCTTTGCGCCGCAGCCTGATTAACCTTGCCTTTGCCCAAAAACGTACCGCCGTATTCAGTATGTTGTCCGACAAAGATATTGATGGCGTGTTGGAAATCGTTAAAGATCAGTTTGACGAGTGGAATATTGCGCCTTTAGATGTGCCGCGCGGCATGACGGTGGAGGCTTTGCAGGCCAAATTGGCTGAACACGGCATCGATAATGTAAATGTTTTTGAAACTGTCGCTGCAGCCTACCGCGCTGCTTTGGCTAAAGCAACCGAAAATGATAGAATCGTTGTTTTCGGCTCATTCCATACTGTTGCCGATGTAATGGCTGTTTTGAAAGAACACTAACGAGGAAATTATCATGTCCGACAATAAACAAAAAGAAACTCCAAACGGATACGATTTAGACGGTTACGAACGACTCAAACGTCGCAACCGCCGTCGCTTGGTCTTGGCCTCCGGCTTGGTGGTGGCATCGGGTATGCTGTTCGGTCTGGCGCTGACTTCCGGCGACGATAAAAATTTACCGTTTAAAGAAGCGCCTGTCGGTCAGAGCCAAGTTAAAACGGCTGACGAGCCGAGCAAGGCCGTTGTGTTAGAGCCGAATAAAGAAGATGTCGCTGCTGCTGAGGAGGCTGCCCGCCATGCTGATGCCGAAGCATCAAATAAACCGCAAAATGCAGGCGACGAAGAAGACAATGCGCCGGTTGAAGTATTGAAGCCAAACCGTGAATCTGCCCCCGAAGATGTTGGCGAGCCGTTGGTTTTGATCAACGATACTTTGGATGACGGTAATATTAAAGGCTTGGAAGAGTCCGAACGTATTCAACGTGCCGAGGCTGCCAAGCGTGAAGCTGCGGAGCGCCGAGCCGAAGAACGCCGCCAACGTCAGGCTGAACAACGTGCTGCAGCGGCCCGTAAAACACAAGCCCAACAGGAAGCTGTTGAGAAAGAAAGCGCATTGGCAGCTAAAAAACGCGCACTTCAAGCGCGTGCTGAAAAAGCAGAACGTGAAGCCGCTGCCGAACGCAATAAATTGGCACAATTGGAAAAAGCAGAGAAAGCCATTGCCGAGCGTAAATCTGCCAAAAACAGCAAAGACAGCGTAAAAGATAAGGCCGAGCCTGCTAAGAAAGCAGAAGCCAAAGTTGAAAAACCAAAAAATGAAAAGGCTAAACCAGAAACGGCCAAAGCAGAAAAAGCCGATAAGGTAAAAACTGCCGAGAAGCCGTCTGAAAAAGCCAAACCTAAAGCTGAAAAAGAAAAAGCAGAAGCCAAACCTGCGAAAAAAGCCGCTATTCAGGCTGGTTATGCTGAAAAAGAACGCGCGCAAAGCCTGCAACGTAAAATGAAAGCCGCAGGTATCGATTCGACCATTACTGAAGTCATGACCGATAAAGGTAAGGTGTATCGCGTGAAATCAGCCAGTTATAAAAATGCACGCGATGCAGAGCGCGATTTGAACAAATTGCGTGTGCATGGCATTGCCGGTCAGGTGACCAGTGAGTAATTTGCCTGTTGCTGATTTGTTGGCGGCCGCCGTCATCGTCATTTGCATCATTATCTCGTTGACACGGGGTATTATTGCCGAAGCAGGGGCGATGGTAGCGTGGGTGGTATCGTTTATTGCAGCCAGAACGCTCGCCGTGCCGTTTGCCGATGTGGTCTTTAAATCGGTTGAGCCGCATTCTTTGGCGGTTGCCATGGGTTTTGCCGCTGTGTTTTTTTTGGCATGGCTGTTGCAGAAACTGGCACGATCGCTGTTAAGCAGTTTGATGTCTGCCGTTGGTCTGGGAAGCATTAACCGTTTGCTTGGTGGCATATTCGGTGCAGTGAAGGGTGTGATTTTGGTGACACTGGCAGTGATGGTTTTTTCACACACTGATTTGCCGAAAACGGAAGAGTGGCAAAGTTCGCACACAATTCCGTATTTTGAATCACTTGCCGATGCTGCAATGCCTTATTTGCCTGGAAAAGATACCGCAATGCCGCATCTTTCGGGTAAAGCAGCTGAAGTTGAAGAATTGGATGATTGAGTTTGACGGATTCAGACGGCCTATGGGTCGTCTGAATCCGTTTTTATTTGCGTAAATTTAGCATCATATTGTTAACAATTCGAGCAAACTCATCTAAATTATTTTATAATGACGGCTTACCCATTTAATCTTCAAACTCGGAGAAGCACGATATGTGTGGTGTATTAGGTTTGGTTAGTCATGAGCCGGTCAATCAGATGTTGTATGATGGTTTGCAGATGTTGCAACACCGTGGTCAGGACGCAGCAGGTATTGTTACTGCCGAAGGCAATATATTTCATATGCACAAGGGCAAAGGCATGGTGCGCGAAGTGTTCCGTACCCGCAATATGCGCGACTTGATTGGTAATGCCGGCATTGCACATGTCCGCTATCCGACTGCAGGCAATGCGGGCAGCAGTGCAGAAGCCCAGCCGTTTTATGTCAGCTCCCCATTCGGCATTGTTTTGGCACACAACGGTAATCTGACCAATACCGAAGAGTTGTATGAAAACGTATGCAACAAACACCTGCGCCACGTTAATACCAGCTCTGATTCTGAAGTCCTACTCAATGTATTTGCGCACGAATTACGCCGCGAAGTCTCTAAAAATACAGCCCCTTATCAACTT
Organism: Neisseria sp. P0014.S002; assembly: GCF_051958295.1. NCBI lineage: Bacteria > Pseudomonadati > Pseudomonadota > Betaproteobacteria > Neisseriales > Neisseriaceae > Neisseria > Neisseria sp. P0014.S002. Next base: position 101,279 of record NZ_JBQCVO010000005.1, read on the forward strand.
ACCATCGACAATATTTTCAACGCTGTTTCCGAAGTACACCGTTTGGTGCGCGGCGCATACGGCGTAGTAGCTATGATTGCAGGATACGGCATGCTGGCTTTCCGAGATCCTTTCGGCATCCGTCCGTTGGTTTTGGGTTCGCAAATTGACGAATCCGGCAAAAAATCTTATGCCGTTGCCTCCGAATCCGTTGCCTTCAATGCGCTTGCCTATGATTTGGAACGCGATATCCATCCGGGCGAAGCCGTATTTATTGGTTTTGACGGTACGATTATTTCCCGTCAATGCAGCGATAAAGCCAAATTAAGCCCTTGTCTTTTCGAATATGTTTATTTTGCCCGCCCGGACTCCGTCATCGATGGCGTTTCCGTTTATCAGTCCCGTATGGATATGGGCGTATCTTTGGCAGAAAAAATCAAACGCGAGCTGCCGGTCGACGATATCGATGTTGTTATGCCTATTCCCGATACCAGCCGACCCAGCGCGATGGAGCTTGCCGTCCATCTCGAAAAACCTTACCGCGAAGGTCTGATTAAAAACCGCTACATCGGCCGCACCTTTATTATGCCCGGCCAGGCAACACGCAAAAAATCAGTACGCCAAAAACTCAGCCCGATGGAAACAGAGTTTAACGGCAAAAGCGTTTTATTGGTGGATGATTCCATTGTACGCGGTACGACCAGCCGTGAAATCGTCGAAATGGTACGCGCGGCAGGTGCACGCAAAGTCTACATTGCTTCTGCAGCTCCCGAGGTGCGCTATCCAAATGTGTACGGCATCGATATGCCGACCCGTGAAGAACTGATTGCAAACGGCCGCAGCGCAGCAGAAATAGCAACCGAAATTGGCGCGGACGGCATCGTCTTCCAAAACTTAGAAGATTTGGAAGCAGTAGTCAAAGCACTCAATCCAAAAATCGAATCCTTTGATTCTTCATGCTTTAACGGTGTTTATCAAACCGGCGATATCGATGAAGCATATCTGAACCGTCTCTCTACCGAAAAATCAGGTTGTGGCGGCTTGAAAGTACATCCAAGCAAAATGGAACACAGCATCAGTATCAGCGATAGCGATGATGAAGAATAAAGTAAATTGACTTACAATAAAGGCCGTCTGAAAATTAACGTTCAGACGGCCTTTAATTATGTTTTAGACACATTATGAGTACCGAAACCAAAAATTACATCACACCTACCGGTTGGCAGGCACTGAAAGACGAACTTTATCATCTGGTCAACAAAGAACGCCCGGAAATCGTCCAAATCGTTAACTGGGCGGCAAGCAATGGCGACCGCAGCGAAAATGGCGATTATCTTTACGGTAAACGCCGTATGCGCGAAATCGACCGCCGTATCCGTTTCCTAACCAAACGCTTGGAAGCTGCCGTCGTCGTCGACCCTGAAGCGCGTGAAGCCACGGATCAGATTTTTTTCAGTGCAACCGTTGGCTTATTGCGCGGAGACGGTCGTGAACAAACCGTCAAAATCGTCGGCGTAGATGAAATCGATACCGCTAAAAACAAAATCTCATGGATTTCCCCTTTGGCACGCAGCCTGATTAAAGCGCGCGAAGGAGATGAAGTTGTCTTGGATACACCGGAAGGACGTGAGGTTATAGAGATTCTGTCGGTAGAATATATTAAGATTGACTGATTATGCATGAATAAAGCAAGTGAAACTATAAAAGGCCGTCTGAAAAATATACTTTCAGACGGCCTTTTATTGATTGTATCTACGCTTTTAAGATTTTCCGGCTTTATCTCCGATTTTGCTTTCTTTACCTTGAATCAGGTTTTGAATATTGCTTCTATGGCGGTACAACACCAATGCGGCAATGAATACGGTTGCCCATGCCCAAGAGGCGTGTGGCATCATGAAGAAGGCGAAGATGGGTGCGCAGACGGTGGCAACCAGTGCGGCGAGTGAGGATACTTTGAAACCGAACGCCATGACCAGCCAAATCAAGGCGCAGAGCAGGGCGGTTGCGGGGGAGAGGGCGAGCAAGACGCCCAATGCAGTGGCTACGCCTTTGCCGCCTTTAAAATTGAAAAATATTGGCCACATATGGCCGACCAATGCGGCGATGGCAACCAGTGCTATCGTTGCATCAGACAAATTTAAAGCATCTTGAAGACAGCGTGCCAAGATGACGGCAATCAAGCCTTTTACTGCATCGCCGAGTAGGGTCAGTGCGGCTGCTTTTTTCTTACCGCTGCGCAAGACGTTGGTGGCACCGGGGTTGCCGGAGCCGTAAGTGCGCGGATCGTCCATGCCGTAATATTTTGATACGATGACGGCAAAAGACAGGGAACCGATAAGATAGGCGGCAATAATGGCGAGTACATTGAACATTTTGGGTGCTTTACTTAAAATGGGAACGGTTATTCTATCAAAAAAACGGACAGGCAAATGGATAAAATCTTTTTGTACGGCATGAAGGCCGATACTTTAATCGGCCTATATGATTGGGAACGCGAGCGTAAACAGACTTTGATTTTGGATTTGGAAATCAGTGTTCCCGAGCGTACCGGCACGAGCGACGATATCGGCGACACCATCCATTATGGCGAAGTATGCGAAGTCGTACGCCGCAGCCTTGCAGAACAGGATTTTTTACTGCTGGAAACGTTGGCGGAACATATCGCCCAATTGATTTTAAATGATTTTGGCGCGGCCAAAGTGCGCGTCCGTATTGTGAAACCCGGTATCTTGCCCGATGTGGCGCAAGTCGGTATTGAAATTGAACGCGCTCGGGAATAAACCATAAATATATAAATTTTTAGTTTTAAATAAAAAAGAAAACGTCATGATTGAACAAATATTGGGAAGTATGTCAGGTATATTTTGGGTTTTTCTGATCATTATTCCTTTGCTTTTATTAAAAGCGCTGTTGAAAAATCCTAAAATAAAGGGAAGTATGGGGGAAATAGCAGTTCGTTCTGTAATTGGAAAAAATTTAGATGAGAAAACTTATTCTGAGTTTCACGATTTAATTATTCCATCTCGAGATGGTACGACACAAATTGATCATATTTATGTCTCAATTTTTGGGATATTTGTGATAGAAACTAAAAATTACACAGGTTGGATTTTGGGTAGTGAAAAGCAATCTAAATGGACGCAAATCATCTATAAACAGAAACATTATTTCCAAAACCCGTTGCGTCAGAATTATGCTCATATCAAAGCGTTGTCAGAACTATTGCAATTTCCTGAGGAGAAGTTTCATTCAATGGTAGTTTTCTTAGGTGATTGTGAGTTGAAATCAAAAATGCCACCAAATGTTTGCCGTATTAGGCAGGCGGCGGCTTATATTAAGAATTTTCAGACGGCCTTATTGCTTCCTCATGAGGTAGAGGCAATAGTTGCTGTATTGTCTTCAAGTGACTACCAAGCAAATAGTGAAAAGCTGCGAACACATACGGAGCGTTTGCAGCAACGACATCAGCGATAACCATTAGAAAAGGCATCCTCTGAGTTTATTTCTGTAAAATTTCAGACGGCCTTTAACATTTAATAATTTGGAAATGAGGTAAAAAATGGATTTGAAAGAAACTAAATTAAGCAGCGAGCCAATCTACGAAGGTTCTTTTGTTACCATTAGCCGTGATCGGGTGCGCCTGCCTAACGGCAATGAAAGCCAACGGGTTGTGATCCGTCATCCGGGTGCTGCGTGTGTATTGGCTGAAACGGAAGACGGCAAAGTTGTTTTGGTGCGCCAATGGCGTTATGCCGCCGATCAGGCGACGTTGGAATTGCCGGCGGGTAAATTGGATGTGGCGGACGAAGATCCTGCCGAATGCGCTTTGCGTGAGTTGGCGGAAGAAACGCCATATGTCGCCGACAGTGTCAAATTGTTATACACCTTTTACACCGCAGTCGGTTTTTGCGATGAAAAAATGTATCTCTACCAAGCGCAAGGCGTGCGTTTGGGCAGCGAGTTGAGCAATGATGAGGATGAAATTACAGAAACCGTCCTGATGAGCAAGGAGGAGGTGCGCAATGCATTGGCAAACGATGAAATCAAAGATGGTAAGACTTTGATTGGTTTGCAGTATTGGTTGACTCAGAATTGATATGTTAAGCAGAAAATCCTTGATGGATTTTTAAATACTTGAGCCTGATATTTAGATAATAAGGTTTTATGCAAACAAGGCCGTCTGAAAAAGCTTTCAGACGGCCTTGTTTTATTTTGTAGCCGGATTTTAACCTAATAAAGCCGGTGCGAACCGTGTAATCGTATCGCGTAAAACGATGAGTTTGCCGTGGAAGAAGTGGGACGAACCGGCAATGGTGACAACAGGCAGGCCTTGTGGTTCTGCCCATGTCAGGGCTTTGTTGATTTCAACGACTTCGTCTTCTGCACCATGAATCATCAATGTTTTGGCGACATCGGGAACGTCGGATGGTTCCAGGCGGTCGGTGTAGTGATGGACGGCGGCGCCCATCAGTAACAGCAAATCAGGCGTGCGTGCTTGTGCGGCAAAGGTGGAAACGTAGCCGCCGAATGAGAAACCGGCCAGGACGAATTGCGGTGCATCAGGATGTTGAGCACGGGAGTAGTCGATAACGGCAATGCAGTCTTGCGTTTCGCCGCGGCCGTAGTCGTGTTCGCCTTGGCTATTGCCTACGCCGCGCAAATTGGGCAGGTAGCAATGGAAACCGAGTTGGCTGAGGGCTTTGGCGGCGGTTTGGATGACTTTGTTGGTGTTGGTGCCGCCTTGCAGGGGATTGGGGTGGTTGATGACGGCAACGCCGCGGGCGGATTCTTGTGTGCTTGGCAGGTAGATGGTTTCCAGCAAACCGGCCGGGCCGGAGATTTGAATGATGTCGGGTTTGAGCATGGGTGTGTCCTTGTTTGTTTTTTCAGACGGCCTGAAGCGGTTTACAGATAAAAATTCTTGCCGTTGTTTTGATTGTTGGCTTTCAAATCGGCAAGCATCCGTTTGAAGTCCAAGCCGTATTTTTCGCTTAATTTTTCTGCACGTTTTTTTAAGTTGTCGAGATTTTGTTCTTTAGGGCTGCTTTGGAACGCCATGACCGCAACGTTGCCGTGGCTTTCTGCAGGCAGCTCGAGTACGCGGCCGTCAAAGACGTTGAGCAGGCGTTCGACAAAGCGTTGATAACGCTGATCGCCGCTCCACCAGTTGGTGACAAATACGCCGTCGGGGGAGAGGGCGTTGCGGCAGTCTTGGAAGAAGGGGTCTTCCACCAAAGCATCGATAATCTGTTCGCCGTCAAAACCATCAACCAAAATTACATCGGTATTGTGGCGGAACACTTTAATATATTCCGCGCCATCTGCCTCGATAATTTCAAAATTTTCGCCTTCGTGCGGCAATTCAAACAGGCTGCGCGCCACGGCGATGACTTGCGGATTGATGTCTACGGCGGTTTGCTTGGTGTGGGGAAGATAGCTGTCTATCCAACGGGCAAACGAGCCGCCACCCAAGCCGATTTGGGTGATGTGTTTCGGCGGGGTTTCTGCAAACAGCAGCCAACCCATCATGGCGCGGCTGTACGACAACACCAGCTCGGACGGATGATTGACATTCATGGAGCTTTGAATGGTGTTGCTGCCCAAGTGCAGGGAACGGATATTGCCTTCTTCGGAAATGCCGACTTCGGGCAGATGGGATTTGGCTGGGCGCAGGCGGCGGTAAGGATGGCGGGGTGGCATGGGTGCAGACGAAAGATATTAAAGGCGTTATTTTAACAGAAACAATGATGTTTTGCGCTGGGGCGGTTTTCAGACGGCCTTTGTGTGTGTTGGATGGAAAGATAAGGCAGGTATTTAATTTTCTTTAAAATCATTGGTTTTTATAATTTCGTGAGTAACTTTGTTTTAAAATGCTTGCCAAGATGGGAACTTATCGGCATAATGCCGACTTCCTTGCCGGTATAGCTCAGTTGGTAGAGCACCTGACTTGTAATCAGGGGGTCCCGAGTTCGACTCTTGGTGCCGGCACCAGTTAAAGACTGATGGTGCCGCAAGGCATTTCAGTAAGCCGGTATAGCTCAGTTGGTAGAGCACCTGACTTGTAATCAGGGGGTCCCGAGTTCGACTCTTGGTGCCGGCACCAATTAAAAGCCCGATTGTGAAAGCAGTCGGGCTTTTTGCTTATGCTTTGATATTTTAAAAGCAGACCTTATAATACCGCGTTTCCATTACAACAAAGGGCTGCCCGCCGGGCGGAACACACAAAACACCATGATTACCGTAAACACTTTGCAAAAAATGAAAGCAGAGGGCGAAAAAATCGCCATGCTGACCGCTTATGAATCCAGCTTTGCCGCGCTGATGGACAATGCCGGCGTGGATGTGTTGCTGGTAGGCGATTCTTTGGGTATGGCGGTGCAAGGTCGTCAGTCCACTTTGCCGGTGAGCTTGCAAGATATGTGCTACCACACTGGATGCGTGGCTCGCGGTACTAAAAATGCCATGATTGTCAGCGATTTGCCGTTTGGCGCATATCAGCAGAGCAAAGAGCAGGCATTTGCGGCAGCGGCAGAGTTGATGGCAGCCGGTGCGCATATGGTCAAGCTCGAAGGCGGTGTTTGGATGGCGGAGACCACTGAATTTCTGCAAATGCGTGGTATCCCTGTTTGCGCCCACATCGGCCTGACCCCGCAATCTGTGTTTGCATTCGGCGGCTATAAAGTTCAAGGCCGCGGCGACAAGGCAGAAGCGTTGCTCAACGACGCCAAAGCGCATGATGCGGCAGGTGCGGCAATCGTATTGATGGAATGCGTTCCTGCAGAGTTGGCGAAAAAAGTGACCGAGACAGTTTCTTGCCCGACCATCGGTATTGGTGCAGGCGTGGATTGTGACGGTCAGGTTTTGGTGATGCACGATATGCTCGGCATTTTTCCCGGTAAAACCGCCAAATTCGTGAAAAACTTTATGCAGGGCAAAGACAGCGTTCAAGCTGCGGTCAAAGCCTATGTGGACGAAGTCAAAGCAAAAACGTTCCCATCTGTCGAACATACGTTTGCCGGATAAAATAAAAACCAGGCCGTCTGAAACTTATTTCAGACGGCCTTTTTGATGAATAAAAGCGTATAATCGGCGCGTGATTTCCGTTGATGAAGCGGCGGAAAAGATAAAGGATTTTTCAAACCATGCAAATCATTCATACGATTAAAGAATTGCGCGAGTGGCGCAAAACTGCCGGAAAAGTGGCATTTGTGCCGACCATGGGCAATCTACACGAAGGCCATCTTGCGCTGGTGCGCGAAGCGAAAAAACGTGCCGATAACGTTGTGGTCAGTATTTTTGTCAACCGCCTGCAATTCGGACAAGGCGAAGATTTCGACAAATATCCGCGCACTTTGCAGCAAGATGCCGACAAATTGGCAGGCGAGGGCGTTGCCGTCGTGTTTGCGCCTGATGAAAAAGAGCTGTATCCAAATGTGGAACAGCGTTTCAATGTCGAGCCTCCGCACCTGCAAAACGAATTGTGCGGCAAATTCCGCCCGGGACATTTCCGCGGCGTTGCGACTGTTGTAACCAAATTGTTCAACATTGTTCAACCCGATACCGTCTGTTTCGGCAAAAAAGACTATCAGCAGCTGGCGATTATCAAAGGCTTTGTCGAAGACTTGAATTTCAATATCGAAATCGTCCCGGTCGATACCGGCCGAGCTTCAGACGGCCTGGCACTTTCCAGCCGCAACCAATATTTGAGCGAAGCAGAGCGCGCAGAAGCGCCCCGCCTCTATCAAGAGTTGCAAAACATTGCCGCAGCCCTGAAAAACGGCAATCTGGATTACGCCCAGCTCGAGGCCGAATGTATCCGCCGTTTGAGCGATGCCGGCTGGGTGGTAGATTACGTTGAAATCCGCCATGCACACAGCTTGGCAGTAGCTCATGTCGGCGATAAAGAATTGGTGGTGCTTGCCGCCGCTCGTTTGGGTACCACGCGCCTGATTGATAATTTGGAAGTGGCTTTGGCTTAAAACCAAGCTGCTGTTAAAGGCCGTCTGAAACCTGTTTTTCAGACGGCCTGTTTCAAAGGGGTTAAATCATGAAACAAAAAGCTTTAATCTTGCTCCTTCTGCTGACTGGGGCTGCTCATGCCAATGACAGTATGGGTACGGTCAGCACAAGCGGCATCAAATATCTGAAAAATCCGCATATCGATATGCAGAGCGAAGATTTGCACATCAGCGAAAAGCAAATCCGCGTACATTACAAGTTTAAAAATACTACAGCGCAAGATATTACCGAGACGGTTCTTTTTCCTTTGCCCATCGTTCCTGCGGTCACAGTTTCCGACTTTGCCGACACCAAAGGCTTGGTGGACAGCTTCCGAATTTACGCCGACGGCAAACCTGTCCGCCCGCAAGCCCACGTCCGCGCCTATTTTGAACGGCGTAACGGCTCGCTGGTGGACGTGACCGCCGATTTGAAAAAATGCGGTTTGAGCGATCAGGAACTGATGCACCCTTGGACGAAAAACAAAGATGCCGAAAAGCTCAATGAGAAAATTCGTACTTGTAACTCGCCCAAAATCAAATCCTTGCTTCCAGCCAGCGAATCAAACATAGTGGGCTGGACGTCTTGGTCGTCGCAGATTATTTACAGCTGGAAGCAAACCTTTAAAGCCAACGCTGTAACCGAAATCAAACACCAATACACCCCGTTGGTTGGCGGCAGCTTCCTGCCTTCGCTCAAAGCCAAAGACAGCAAAGCATTCATAGATGAGTACTGTATGGATGAAAACTTCCTTAAAAACTTTAAAAATGTGAAAGAAGAAAAGGTCTATCACCATTTGGGCTATATCCTGACCACAGGTGCCAACTGGGCAAAACCTATCGGTAAATTCACCCTGACCATAGACCGCGAGCCCAATACCGTGCTGTCGCTCTGCTGGGACAAATCCTTGCGCAAAGTAGGGCCGAACCGTTTCCAAGCAGTCAAAGAAAATTTCCTGCCGAAGAAAGACTTAGACATTATTTTCGTTTATAACTAATCTTATTCGGCATACATAAAAGGCCGTCTGAAAGCTTATTTAGGTTTTCAGACGGCCTTTTGTTACAATAACGCTTTTGCGTTTCTAAGGCTTTTCCATGTCCAAACCCACTGTTTCCCCGATGATGCAGCAGTATCTCGCCATCAAATCGCAACACGCCGACAAGCTGGTGTTTTACCGTATGGGCGACTTTTACGAGTTGTTTCTGGATGATGCGGTGGAGGCGGCAAAGCTGCTGGACATCACCCTGACCACGCGCGGGCAGATGGACGGCGTACCGATTAAGATGGCGGGCGTGCCGTTTCACGCGGCGGAGCAGTATTTGGCGCGGCTGGTGAAGATGGGCAAAAGCGTGGCAGTGTGTGAACAGGTGGGCGAAGTCGGTGCGGGCAAAGGGCCGGTGGAGCGCAAAGTCGTGCGCATCGTAACGCCCGGCACGCTGACCGACGCGGCGTTTTTGGAAGACAAGGAAACCAACCGGATTGTGGCAGTGAACGCAGACAAGAAAAACGTTGCCATCGCATGGGCTTCTTTGCAAAGCGGCGAATTTAAAACCAAGCTGACGACGGCGGACAAACTCGCCGACGAACTGGCGCGTTTGCAGGCGGCGGAAATCCTGTTACCCGAAGGTAAAAGTCTGCCTGATGGTTTTCAGGCAACCTCTGCCAACATCACGCGCCTGAACTCATGGCAGTTTGCCGCCGACGCGGGCGCGAAGTTGTTGACTGAATACTTCGGTTGCCAAGACCTGCACGGCTTCGGTTTGGACGGCAAGGAACACGAAGCCGCCGTCGGCGCGGCGGGCGCGCTGTTGAACTACATCCGCCTGACGCAAAACCTAATGCCGCAACACCTCGACGGCATTTCGCTCGAAACCGACAGCCAATATATCGGCATGGATGCCGCCACGCGCCGCAATCTTGAAATCACGCAAACCCTCTCCGGCAAAAAATCGCCGACCCTGTTTTCCATACTCGACGGCTGCGCCACCCACATGGGCAGCCGCCTGTTGGCACTCTGGTTGCACCACCCCTTACGCAGCCGCGCCCACATCCGCGCCCGCCAAGAAGCCGTTGCCGCGTTGGGTTCGCAATACGAAACCCTGCAAGGCCGTCTAAAAAACATCGCGGACATTGAACGCATCGCTGCCCGTATCGCCGTGGGCAACGCCCGCCCGCGCGACCTCGCCGCCCTGCGCGACAGCCTGTTTGCCCTGTCCGAAATCGAATTGTCCGCCGAGGGCAGCAGCCTGTTGGAAACCCTCAAAGCCGTTTTCCCCGAAACCCTATCTGTTGCCGAAACCCTCAAAGCCGCCGTGATGCCCGAACCCGCCGTCTGGCTCAAAGACGGCGGCGTCATCAATCAAGGCTATTCGGCAGAACTGGACGAACTGCGCCACATCCAAAACCACGGCGACGAATTCCTGCTTGAGCTTGAAGCGCGCGAACGCGAACGCACCGGCCTTTCCACCCTCAAAGTCGAGTTCAACCGCGTCCACGGCTTCTACATCGAGCTATCCAAAGTCCAAGCCGAACAAGCGCCTGCCGACTACCAACGCCGCCAGACCCTGAAAAACGCCGAACGCTTCATCACTCCCGAACTCAAAACTTTTGAAGACAAAGTCTTGACCGCGCAAGAGCAGGCATTGGCATTGGAAAAACGCCTGTTTGAAGCTCTCCTCAAAGACATTCAGACGACCCTGCCGCAGCTTCAAAAAGCAGCCAAAGCCGCCGCCGCCCTCGACGTACTCTCCACCTTCGCCGCCACCGCCGCCGAACGCGGCTTCGTCTGCCCCGAGTTCGCCGACTACCCCGTCATCCATATCGAAAACGGCCGCCATCCCGTCGTCGAGCAACAAGTGCGCCACTTCACCGCCAACCACACCCGCCTCGACCACAAACACCGCCTTATGCTCCTGACCGGCCCCAACATGGGCGGTAAATCCACCTACATGCGCCAAGTTGCCCACATCGTCCTCATGGCGCACACCGGCAGCTTCGTGCCTGCCGATTCAGCCCAAATCGGCCCCATCGACCAAATCTTTACCCGTATCGGCGCCTCCGACGACCTCGCCTCCAACCGCTCCACCTTCATGGTCGAAATGAGCGAAACCGCCTACATCCTCCACCACGCCACCGACCAATCCCTCGTCCTCATGGACGAAGTCGGACGCGGCACTTCGACTTTTGACGGCCTTGCCCTTGCGCAAGCCATTGCCGAACACCTGCTGCAAAAAAACAAATCCTTCAGCCTCTTCGCCACCCACTATTTCGAACTGACCAAACTGCCCGAAGCCCACGCAACGGCAGTCAACATGCACCTCTCCGCACTCGAACAAGGACAAGACATCGTCTTCCTCCACCACATCGAACCCGGCCCCGCCAGCAAAAGCTACGGTATCGCCGTCGCCAAACTTGCAGGCCTGCCCAACCGCGCTTTGAAAGCGGCCCAAAAGCATTTAAACGATTTGGAAAACCAAGCCGCCGCCAACCGTCCGCAGTTGGATATTTTCAGCGCTATGCCGTCTGAAAATGGGGCAGATGAGGAAGGGAAAACACAAGAAATTGAACCTGTTGATAATTTGCAGAACAATGAATTGACTGAAGCGTTGGCGCAAATTCAGCCCGACAACCTCACACCGCGCGAAGCCTTGGATGCCTTATATCGCTTGAAAGATATCTGCAATAAGGCGTCGTAAATAGCTCAAAGGCCGTCTGAAACAGGGGAATATATTAATGAGTTTTACTGACATTACCGTGGTTGGTATTACCGGCGCAGATTCTTATACCGAGGGCACGATGTATGCCATTGTCCGTAGTTGTGCCGAATTGCCCGGCAGCCGTGGATTGCTGATCAGCCCGAGCTGTCCGCAAGGTTTGCCGGAGAATATCCGACATCAGCCTTGCCGGAAATTCGGTTATCTGGAATACAATCTGTTTGTTTTGTACCAACTGATGTATTACATCGATACTGATTATTGTTTGATTGTTCAAAATGACGGTTGGGTGTTGAACGGTCAAAACTGGCAGGATGCTTATCGGGAATATGACTATATCGGCGCACCTCTGCCGATTTTGTTGGAAACCGAAGCCGACGGGCAGTTTTTCCTGAAGGGAACCGACCAATATTTGGCCAAGCAACATCTGATTCAGACTTCTCCGAATTTTGACGAGCCGCAGAACGGCGGTTTCAGCCTGCGCAGCATACGGCTTTTAACCATGCCGCGACAACTGGGTTTAAATGTAGAAATCCGACCGCCTTTGCCGCCGAAAGACGAAAAAATTGCCGATATGGAATGGCTGGTACGGCTGCACCACGAAGATATGTTTTTGACGGCGCAACACCGGTATAGATTGCAGGACTTGGGTTTGAAATTCGCGCCCCCGGATATTGCTACGCAATTTTCTTCAGAAGTACCGTTTATCAATCAAATGAGGAATGTCCCTTTAGAACGCGTCTTTGGGGCTCACTGGATGGGCAATGTGGTCTTGACCGGCTGCAACCGTGTCCGGTTTGCCCAATTGAATGAGGATAAATTGGAAACATACTCCCGTTTTTTTAGAAATTTAGGTTATGAATGTGAATAAATTAAGGCCGTCTGAAAGTTCAGACGGCCTTTTTTAATGGCTGTTAATGCTGATGGGCATGGCGTGCAGCCGCGCGTTTGGTGCCGACAGGTACGATCAGCGTTGCATAAGCTTTGTCCTGCTGGCATACGCTTTTATCGCTGTAATCGGTCTCGTTCACCACTTTGATTTTCCACAAGCCGTCAATCAGAGTAATCACATTGACCACGCCGTTTTTATCGGTTTTGCCGGAGAAGCCTTGAGGCTCGCGGTGGTCATGGGTTGATTCCAAGTCCATTTCGGCCAAAGTGTCCGAGCTGGCGGTAACGGTGGCTTTAACCAAAGGCTCGCCTTTGTACAGGACTTTGACCGGCAAAATACCGCCGGCTTTGACTTCGTTCGGATTTTTCAGCGGAACCAGTTCCAGCTCTTGGCCGATAGGGCGGGTCAATACAGCTTCATCAACTGCGCCGTTGCCCACTTGGACAAAGCTCTTTCCGAACATTTGCGATTGTTCGCAATAGGTTGAACCGGCCAGCTGTTTCAAGGTTTGCTGTTTCCAGCCGTCTTGGTTTTTCGACCAGAAAGTCGGTTTGTAGGTTGCGCTGACCCAGTAGGAGCCTTCAGGCAAAGCGGCTTTGGAAACGTATTGATAGTTTTCGCCTTTATTTACCAAATCAACGGTTTTCTTTGAGCTGCCGGTCAATTGCAGCGGTTTGAAAATATGCACGCGGTCATCGGCGATTTTTTCGACATTGGGGAAGTCATGGCTGTAACCCAAATCCGCATGCAGGATTTGGCCGGCAGGCTGATGTGTCGGTGCGGCCACCCAAACATCGTGCGCCTGCGCCACTGCGCCCAATCCCAGCAATCCTAAAAGCATCCATTGTTTCATAGTTTCTACACTCCATTTTGTTGTTGAATGAAAGGCCTTGTATTTTGGCGAGTAGAAACATTACTCTTATTTGCATTTTTTGTAAATAATAAGGATTATATTTTTTTAATTATAAATAATTATTTATATTGGATTTTCAGACGGCCTGACGTATTGGGTAATACTGTTTGCAACGTATGTTTATCTTGTATAAATAGCTGCTTTAATCTTTATCTGATTGATGTATATATAATTTATCGTAATGCTTATCTGTGTGGGCATTTTTTCCCAACTTCCGCCCGGATTGTATATAACCAAAACTGATAAACGCGAAAGCAAACATTATTTCCAGTTTGCATCCAATCCCGATAAAGTGCTCCCATATTTTTAACAGGAGCCGACCATGAATATCCGTACGCTTTCTTTTGCCGCTTTGACCGCCGCGCTGGCTTTGAGCGCGTGCTCGCCAAAAGCCGAACAATCCGCCGACAATGCTTCTCAAGCTGCCGGAGGTAAGGGGGGTGAAATCAAATTGCTGAATGTCTCCTACGATGTCGCCCGCGATTTTTATAAAGAATACAATCCGTTATTTGTCAAAGAGTTTGCCGCAAAAAACGGCGGGCAGTCGGTTGAAGTCCAACAGTCGCACGGTGGCTCCAGCAAGCAGGCTTTGGCTGTCGCCAATGGTTTGGCTGCCGATGTGGTGACCATGAACCAGACTTCCGATATCGAGCTTTTGGTGAAAAAAGGTTTGGTCAAAGCCGATTGGAACACACGCCTGCCGGACAATGCCGTGCCTTATACCAGCAACGTCGTTTTCTTGGTACGCAAAGGTAATCCGAAACACATTCAAGACTGGGGCGATTTGGCCAAAGACGGCGTGCAAATCGTTTTGGCCAACCCGAAAACCACCGGCAACGGCCGCTACGCCTTTTTGGGTGCGTACGGTTATGGTTTGAAAGTGAATAACGGTGATGAAGGCAAAACAAAAGATTTTGTGGCCGCATTGCTGAAAAACACGCCTGTGTTTGAAAACGGCGGCCGCGCAGCAACAACGACCTTCAGTCAACGCAATATCGGCGATGTCTTGGTTACCTTTGAAAATGAGGCCAACTACGTTAGCAAAAAGCTGACCCAAGACCAGTTTGAAATCGTTTATCCAAGCTACACCATTCTTTCCGAAGCACCGGTTGCCGTCGTGGACAGCGTAGTCGATAAAAAAGGCACACGCGCCGCTGCCGAAGCCTATCTGCAAAACCTCTGGAGCGAACCGGCCCAAGAGTTGGCCGCCGATCTTTACCTGCGTCCGCGCAATGCCGAAGTATTGGCGAAACACAAAGCCGATTTCCCTGAGATTGAGACGTTTAATCCGAATGAGAAATTTGGATCGTGGGAAGAAATTATGAAAAAATTCTTTGCCGACGGCGGATTATTTGACCAGCTTTCCAGTAAAAAATAAGGCTTAAACATAGAGGCCGTCTGAAACTTCAGACGGCCTTTTGTTACAATAAGCCTTTTTCTTATCCACCTTTTCCCATGTCCCAACGCAAAATCATCCATATCGATATGGACGCATTCTACGCTTCGGTAGAACTGCGCGAGCAGCCGCACCTGAAAGGGCTGCCGGTCGTTGTGGCGTGGGACGGTACGCGGTCGGTCATTTGTGCCGCTTCTTATGAAGCGCGCAAATTCGGCTTGCACTCGGCCATGTCGGTAGCGACGGCGAAAAGGCTGTGTCCGCAGGCGGTGTTTGTGCCGCCGCATTTTGATTTGTACCGCCAAATTTCGGCGCAGATTCATGCCGTGTTTCGGCGTTATACCGATTTGATCGAGCCTTTGTCTTTGGACGAGGCTTATTTGGATGTTACCCGAAATTTTGAAAATATCCCGTACGCCAGCGAGGTGGCCAAACGCATTCGTGCCGAAATTTTTGAAGAAACCGGTTTGACAGCCTCCGCAGGCATCGCGCCCAATAAGTTTTTGGCAAAAATCGCTTCTGACTGGCGCAAACCGAACGGGCAGTTTGTGCTGCCGCCGCAAAAAATCATGGCGTTTTTGGAGAGCCTGCCGTTGGGTAAGATTCCCGGTGTCGGCAAAGTTACGCTGAAAAAGATGAATGCCCTCGGTATGCAGACCGCCGGCGATTTACGCCGTTTTGAGCGCGGCGAACTTTTAAACCATTTCGGCCGCTACGGCTACCGCCTTTACGATTTGGCACGCGGTATCGACGAGCGTCCGGTCAAAGCCGAACGCGAACGCCTGCAAATCTCAACCGAAATCACTTTGCCCGAAGATTTGTCTTTGGTGCAGGCTTCAAGCCATTTGCTGCACCTTGCCGAAGATCTCTGGCGGCAGATTGAGCGCAAAAACGTCGAAGCCAAAGGCGTTACCCTCAAACTCAAAACCCACGATTTCCGCATTATCACGCGTTCGCTGACGTATTCTTCCGTCCTTCCCGACAGCGCCTCGCTGCTTCAGGCGGCGCATACTTTGTTGCAACGCATACCGCCGCAACGCGAAGACGCCTTCCGCCTGATCGGTATCGGCGTGAGCCATTTGCTGCCGAAAAACCAGCAGCAGACGCTTTGGTTATAAAGAAATAGAAAAGCATTCTTTCCGTTTGAAGATAGGGCGCAGGACAATATTGTTCCATAACCATATCGGCAGCCGTTTAAACAGGCCGTCTGAAAATTATTAGGAACAACCAGCCATGTCTTTATTCCGCCCACAATTCTGGAAAATCCCCGAAATCAGCGATGCCGAACGTCGCCGCCTGCCTGAGTTGGCGGCCGCTTTGGAGCGCCGTTTGCAAAACATTGCCGCACGCTATCCGCAAGCCGTGTTCGCATCCAGCCTTGCGGTTGAAGATATGGTCATTACCGATGCCGTGTGCCGTCTGAAACTGCCCATCCGCATCATCACGCTCAATACGGGCAAACTCAATCCCGAAACCGCCGCCCTGATTGCCGAAACCAATGCGCGTTATCAAACCGAATTGGAAGTGTTTTATCCCAACCGACAAACCGCCGCCGAATTTGAAGCGGAGTTTGGCACGGCCGCGATGTACGACAGCGTCGAGTTACGCCGCCGTTGCTGCCATATCCGCAAAATCGAACCACTCAACCGTGCTTTGCACAACGCCCCCGCATGGCTGACCGGACAACGCCGCAGCCAGTCCGAAACGCGCAGCGAATTGAATTTTGAAGAGCTGGATACGGGGCGCAACATCGCCAAATTCAATCCTATTTTCGATTGGGAAGAACAGGATGTGTGGGCATATGCGCACGAGCACCAAGTTCCGCTCAATGCGCTGTATCATCAGGGCTATCCCAGCATTGGGTGCGAACCCTGCACGCGTCCGGTCAAGCTGGGCGAAAATATCCGCGCCGGGCGATGGTGGTGGGAGAGTAAAGACAGTAAGGAATGCGGTTTGCACAAATAATCAAAGGCCGTCTGAAAACTTTTCAGACGGCCTTTTTGACGGTTTAACAAAATGATTTATCAAGAATTTGTTTTTCGCTCAACGAAAGTGGAAAGTAGGGCGGTATCGATGTCCCATTTCCAAATGCCTTGATCCGAGCCGTCCATGCCGCGCAGGAAGAGGTAGCGGATGGCGATTTTGGGCAACGGCTTGCCGCGCAGGGCATAGTAGCGTGCAATGGCAACGGCGTAGATCAGGGCTTGCAGGTAGTAGTGATGATGCGCCACGGCTTCGTTCATTGCCTGTTGCGTGTACGCGCTTGCATCATTGCCCAAATGGTTGGATTTGTAGTCGATTAAAACAACATTGCCGTCTGAATCTTGGCAAACCATATCGATAAAGCCGTTTAAATAGCCTTGTAAATCATGGAAATCAAGCAGTTGCGCGGCTTGGACGCATTCGGGCGGCAGGTTTGCTTCGTTTGAGGCAAACCAACGGCGCAAGTCGTCCAGTTTGAAATCGTCCATGTACAGGGTGAACCCCATTTCGGGCAGGCGTCGGGTCGGCGGAATCTGCGACAGGCTCTCGTTGATTAAAGGCGTCAGGCGGCAGATGTCGAGCATGGCGCTTACCGTCGGCAGCCATTTGTCTTCAAAGCTGTGGCGTTGCAAAACTTCGGCAATCATTTCGGATTGGCTCTCGGCAGAGGCGGCGAAGTCGAGTTTTTCCAACATTTCATGCAAACATACGCCGGCATTGGTGCCGCGGGGAAAATGGTGGATATCGAGGCCGTCTGAAAGCGGGGACGGCAGGTTTTCAGACGGCATGGCACGGTCTGCGCTTTCTGCCGGGTCGATGGCAGGTTGCAAAGGTTCGTGTTGTTCGTCGGTTGACTTGGTGTGCCTGCTCAAACCGGTAAAGCTGGTGTGGCGGATAAAGTCAAAATCGCGGCGTTTAATGCTATGAGCGCTCAAAGCTTGGTCTTGCTGGCGGCTGTATTGGTAGACGGTTTCTGGCGGGGCTTCTTCCGTGAAGGCAAACTCCGTATTTTCGGGCGCGTTTGTGATAAAGCGTTGCCAGTTGGTTTTGAGCATTTCCACAACGTCTGTCGCGCTTTTATAGCTTTGACTGACGCTTTCGCGGTCGGCATCTGGCAAACCTTCGAGCAGATAGGCAAAAGGATTGTTTGGCGTACAGTTTTTGTTGGCGGCGGCGTAGATGTTGAGCTGTTCTTCGGCGCGGGTAAGTGCGACATAGAGCAGACGCAAATCTTCTGCCGTCTTTTCGTCGGCAAGGTGGCTTAGTTCTGCTTCTGAGGTTTGTGATTTGGCCAGCAGCTCGGTTTCATGGCTTTCAGTATGTAGGATTTTCCAGTTTTCTTTGGAATTGTCTTTGGTATCCCATGCGAAGGGGCAGTACACCAAAGGATATTGCAAACCTTTCGACGCGTGCATGGTAACGATTTTGACCAATTTTTCGTCGCTTTCAAGACGGATGGTTTGTGCGTCTGACGGGAAATGGCCGCTGCGCGCACGGCTGATTTGCTCGTTTAACCATTTATGCAGGGCGGCAGGGTTACGGCTTTGGCTGTCTTCTTCGGCCAAAAGCTCCAGAATTTGGTAGTAGTTGGTCAGGCTGCGTTCGTTGCCGCCTTTGAGCAGGCGTGTTTCAATGTCATGTAGGGTGGCAAACTGCTGCATGGCGGCAAAAATGCCGCCTTTCCGCCATTTTTCCATGGCCTCGGCAGATGACTCCAGCCATTTCAGCAGCTGGTGTTCGTTGTGGTTGAGTTCGTAAATTTCTTTGGCGGTATAGCCGAACAAAACTCCGGTCAAGACAAAGCGAAGCCAGTCGGTTTGCCTTGGGTTGAGCCAAAAGCCGATCAGCGCGGACAGCGAGTCTGCCTCGGCGGAATCGAAAACGGACTGGCGCGACAGCAACACGCTTTGGATACGGCGCTGTTTCAGTTTTCCGGCAATCATTGCCGCTTCGTTGTTGGTGCGCACCAAGACGGCAATATCGCCGGATTCCAGCGCGCGGCCTTTGAAGTTCAGACGGCCTTCGGCTGCTTCATTGAGCGCAAAGGCAATTTCATCGGCGCAATATTCGGCGGCACGGCCGCGCAAAATCTCTTTGCCGGTTTGGTCGTCCGTATTGAGCCAGCGCACTTGGATGGCGGGGCAGTGTGGCGACAGCCGGCTTTCGGCGCGGCTGGCGGAGACATCGCTGTAATCGATGTTTTCCAACACGAAGGGGTGTTTTTTTTGTTTGAACAAGGCGCTGATGCCGTTAATCAGCTTGGCATGGCTGCGGTAGTTGACGGCGAGGGTGTAATGCCTGTCCGCATCTTGCGCGGCTTGCAGATAGGCGTAAATGTCCGCACCACGAAAGCTGTAAATCGCCTGCTTGGGGTCGCCAACGAGAAACAGCGGGCAGCCTTGTTCGATAAAAATTTGGCGGAAAATTTCGTATTGCAGCGGGTCGGTATCTTGGAATTCGTCAATTAGCGCGATTTCCCAGTTTGCCGCCGCCACTTTTGCCAATGTGTTGCCGTGTTCATTGGTGGTCAATGCCTGATGGACATCCAGCAGCAAATCGTCAAACACGCGCTCGCGGCGTGATTTTTTTTGTTCGGCGATGGATTGGTTGATGTAGGAAAGGAGATCAAGTTGCAGGCAGATGAAGGCCGCTTCTTCCGAGTTTTCCATTGCCTGCAAATCACGACCGAGATTGGCTAAGGCTTGCAGCTGAATAATTTCCGGCGCATCGGCATCGGCTTTATATTCTTTTTTCAGTTTGCTGTTGAGTGTATCGATACTGAAATGGTTTAGTTTTCCTAGCGTTTGTTTGCTCAGGCGGGGCAGACGGTTGGATTCGGCGTTTATTTTTAAATCAGTAAAAACATTTTCAAAGGTATTTCTTTTGTAGGTCTGGCCATTAAGTTTGGGAAAGATTGCCCAAAACGCTGTTTCCAAGTCTTCCAGTTGGCCGCAAACTTTTTGCCATGTTTCTTGAAGGTTGGCTTGGGTTTCTTTCAAATCGCCTTCAGGCCGTCTGAATTTCAGATAGGGGCGGCCGGTATAGCTTTTGATTTCGGCAAGCATTTCTTCAGGCGTGCATTTTCGGTCAAAAACCAATTGTGCCAATGTGGCATCGGTTGCCACTTTCTGCCGCCAAAAGTCCTGCGCTGGAATCAGCAGCCTCTCGCGCGAGTCATCCGACAGCTCGACATCCAAAGGCGCGCCGCACAAAAACGCATAATCGCGCAAGACGCGCTGACAGAAGCCGTGGATGGTGTAAATCGATGCGTTGTCAAACTGGCCCAGCGCGGCTTTGAGGCGGAGAATCAGGCGATGGCAGCTTTCCTGTCCGTCTTTCTCGCCTAAAGCCAAAGGAATCAATCGATTGAGAAAGTCATCGGGAGATTTTTTTTCTTTTTCGTAATATTTGTTCAGGCCGTCTGAAATATGTTCCGGCTTGCCGCCCAAAGTTTGGATTTCGTTTAAAACCTGCAACACTTCGTCCAAACGCGCACGCAAACGGGTTTTCAGTTCTGCCGTCGCCGCTTTGGTAAAGGTAACGACCAGAATTTTCTCGATGTCTTTTTTTTCTAAAACAATCAGTCGGGTAAAGAGCGCGGCAATGCCGTAGGTTTTACCCGTACCGGCAGAAGCTTCGATGAGGTTGGTGCCGTCGATGGAAAGTGTGAGCGCGTCAAAAGGAAGAGCGGAAGACATGGTTGGAACGGAATAATATTAGCGAGGCATTATCATAACAGAGATAGTGTGTTGTTTTGCATTGATGATAAAAATGCCGTCTGAAAACTTTCTGTTTTCAGACGGCATGTCTTAATGGCTATTAAATGACTTCAATAGCGCATCTTAGTAGCGCAAACGGCGTCTGGCGTAGCTTGGTTGGCGAGGACGGTAGGTATAACGGTTCGCCACTGGAGCTTTACTGTCGTCATAGTAGTACGCAACATTATTACCGTTGATGGTCGTATTGTTGACGCTCAAACCGGTTGGAGAGCCGGTAGTAATAACAACATTGTCGCTTTGGATGGTGTTTGCCGTATTGGTTACGTTGGCTTCGTTTTTACCTTTGGCGTTGATGCCGCCGTTTGGTTTGCCTGAAGCGTAGCTGCCATTGACATTGACGGTCAGATTTTTTTCGTTAACGCTGCTGATTGCGCCTGAAGTATTGACTTTGTTGCCTTCTACTTCTATGGAGTTGTTGGATACCAGGTTGGTACCGTGCAGGTTGACGTCGCCGTTGTTGGCATTGATTTTAATGTCATTGCCGGCCGCTACATTCGCGCCTGTGGCGGTAGAAGAAGCGTTATCGGTTTTGTTGATGCCGACAGAGCCATTGACGTGAGGAACGGCAACACCGGTTTCAACATTGATTGTCGCGCCAGCACCGATACCGACATTAACGGCTGTACCTTGGTTGGAGGCAGTATTGGCTGACTCGGTGAAGGTTACTCCGTTGCCTGCGGTAATGTTGACGTTGTTGTTGGCGGTAATGTTGGATGCGATTTCAGCAGAGTCTTTGGCATTGATGACAACATTGGTAGCATTCATATCGCCTTTGACGGCGGTAGATTCTTTTTTGTTTTCATCAGCGTAGTTGACGTTCAGGTTGGCATTCACATCAACGTTTGAACCGTCTTTGGTGTATGCGCCGACAGTCAAAGAAGCGCCGCCTTGTTTGCTGCTGCTGTTGCTGGTGTTGTGGGCGGCAGTGTTGTGGTATGAACCTGCATCAATGTTGATCGCACCGGTAACATCGTATTTTGTACCTTCATCAGACACTTTGTCATTTGCCAAAACGATGGCATTGCCTGCGTTGATGGTGGTTACGGTTGCAGTGGATTCATTGTGGGTTGAAGAGTTGCCTTGACCTTGTGCAGTGATTTCACCGCCGATGCCTTTGTTGGTGCTGATGCCGGCAGAAACGACCAAACCGCCGCCGTTTTGTTTCACATCGGATTTCGCGCCGCTGTGTGCCGCTGCATGGGTAACGTTTTTGGCAGCTTCAACCACATTGCCAGTCGCATTAATCACGGTACCTTCTTGATTAATATTGCCGTTGGCAGTGATGGTGGTGTTGCCGCCGGTGTTGATGTTGGATACATGGGATGTATTTGTTACGGTGGTTGCATCTGTTTTGGTACTGGTAATGCCGACAGATACGCCGACGCCTGCGGCGTTATTTTTTCCGTATGCGGTGGCAGATACGCCCAGATCGGTTACGCGGCCGGATTCGGTCACTGTGCTGCTGCCTTTGGAGGCAACAACATTGACGTCATTGGCTGCGGAAATGTTGACGGATTCTTCGCCGTTGACTTGGCTGCCGCTGACGGTAATGTTTGAGTTGGAAGACAACTGGGTGTTTTTACCGGTCAGAATGCTGCCGCTCAGGCCGACAGAATGAGTGTCGGTGTGGGTATCGGTGAATTTGATACCGGCTTTGGCAGTCACGCTGCCGTTTTCTTTATTGGTTTCAGTACCGGAGTAGCCTTTGATGGAATACTCGTTGACCTGTTTGTTTTCTACCGCTTTGGCAGCATCGATGGTCAAATCGCCTGCGGAAGCCAGTTGCAGTTTTTGTGCCGCAAACAATGCAGAGCCGATTACATTGATGTCTTTGTTGGAAACAACGGTCAGGTCGGCATTGGAAACCAGGGTAGAACCGGTTACTTTTTCAATGCTGCTGTTGCTGCTGGTTTTAGAGGTCGTGATATTGAAAATCGTACCTTTACGCGCGCTTTGTGCGGAAGTGTCGGTGCTGGTGGCATTTTTAATGTCAACATTGCCTGCTTTGGAGCTGACGAATGTACCGGCTTGGCCTTCAACGGTACTGCCGTAAACGTTGACGCCGTTTTTTGCACCCAAAACTACGTTTGAGTTGGCAGTAATGCTGCTGCCGTGCAGGTTTTCGGTACGGTTGTTTTGAACTTGGCTTTCACCGCCGAACAGACCACCCCAGTATTTTTTCTGGTCGTCGAGGCTGTTGGTGTTGATGGTGGTTTGAGTACCCAAATTAATCTTGTTGACATCGGTAACGACATTGCCGTTTGCCGCTATGCTTGCGCCGTAAGTGCTCAAATCGCCTTCGGAAATCAAACCGATATCACCAGCTGTGGAGATTTTGGTTTGATGGGCGGTAGAGTTTTTGGAAGATTTTGTGGCGATACCGGTTTTCAGGGCTGCAGTTTCATTTTTGAAGCTGACATAAGTCGAGCTGCTGTCGGTTTCGCTGTTGCTGCTCAATACGATGCCTTGTTGGGCGGCAATGCGTGCATCTGCAGCCGAGTTCAGTTCGGTCGCATCCAATTGAACTTTGCCAGTGGTGGCAATATTGACAGAACCGGCATTGATTTTGGTTTGATGCAGGCTTTCGTCAGCAGAAGAGCTCAGGTTGTTGTTGTACCAAAGGCCTTTGCTTTGAGTGTGGTCGGATTCTGTACGGTTGGTTGTTTTTACCGCGTTAGAATTGATGTTGCCCGTGGCAGATGCAGTCAGCGCACCGGCATTGATGTTGGCCGCGCTTAGGTTGAGGCTGCCGCTATTGTTCAAAGTCAATGACTCGGATGCATTGATATTGCTGGCGGTAAAGGTTTCCGTTTTGTTGCGGTCTGAACGGAAGTGCTGAACATTTTGCGCTTCTTTGCCGCTGGAAGATTTGTTAGCAGAACGGCTGGTAACCGTGCCTTTGATGTCGGTATCGCGGGCAAACAGTTCCATTTGTGCGCCGGTCAGATTGGCAGACTGGATGCTCAGGTTGCCTTTGCTGTCGATATTCAGGTAGCGGGTACCGGTAATGGTGGCATTTTGAATGTTTTGTTTGGCGCGTTTGTCAGTCGCGTGGATTTGGATGGTACCGGCGCGCATACTGCCGAAGATATGACCGTCAAGCACCGGCGCATTTGAAGCAGCGTCCAATGCTTCGATTTGTGCGGTTTTGTAGTCAAAGTTGCTTTTGCCTGAAGAAACATTGATGGCGTCGGCGGTATTAACGTTGGCTGATTTGCCGACTACAACTTGCGGAGCAAGCAGGTCAACTACGCGGTTGCTGCTCAAATTGCCGTTTACTTGCAGTTGTTTGCCATTGTCGCTGATATTGAAAGATTTCAACGTGCCGTCTGAAACGGTTGGCGTACCGACAACCAAGGATGCGCGGTTGGCATTCAGGATGCCGCCGCCGTTGTGGGTAATGCCGTTAGGGTTTGCCAAAACATAGTCTGCGGCAATACCGAAGATCTCTTGCTGACCTAAGATCAGAGAAGGGTTTTTGCTGACCACTTCGTTCAAGATCACAGATGCGGCCTGACCTTGGAAGTTTTTGTTGGCAGACAGGTTCCCGGCCAGTTGGGATTTACCGGCAGACAGGGCGTTATTCAAAACGGCGCCGTGTTGGGAAACGTTGTACTTGTTATATTGGTTGTGAGAAAGACCTTGGGCCGTCGGTGCGGCAATGTTGACGATGTCGACATTGTGTTGCTGCTGTACCGAAGTTTGGCCGATGGCTTCGATGTTGGCCGCTACCGCTGCATTTCCCAGGAATGCAAAGCACACGGCGACAGTTACTTTGCCGGAAGCTGAGAGCTTAGGCTGATATAAAGTGTCGATTTTCATGGATTTTAATCCTTATTTATCGTGATGGAGATTGAATCAGAAATCCCATATCGGGTATCGGATTTCTGTTGAGGAAATTTTTGAATGTATTAACATTGTTATGGAATTTTTTACAATCATACCACCAGTATGGCCTTGTGTGCACTATTTCAAATGCAAATAAAAACCACCTATCTTATTGATATTAATAGAAAATTAATAATGTTAAGATGGGCGGTTTATATATTGGATAAAAGGATATATATTTACATAACTTTAAAATGGAATGCGCAAAGAAACGGTCACATGATCCTGTATTTCGCTGTTTGATTGGTTGGGCATACGTGCAAAACCTTTGCCATAGTCGGCAGAAAGCTGCCATTTGTCCGCCTTGCCCAAATTCAAACCTGCAACCACACCCATGGCGCGTTGTAAACCTTCGTTATTGTTTTTGGCAACGCCGATGTCTGCGCCCAGATAAGGCTCGATATAGATGCCGTGAGGCGTATTGCGGCGGAAATAAACGGTATTGCTTAACAGGACTGCGCTGTTTGCGCTCAAAGAAGTCGAACGGAAACCGCGTACATTTTGATAGCCGACGATGTCCATTTCTTTGGCGGCAAACAAATCATGCGGACTGTATTGGGCATCGATTTGGTGATGGTTGCGCACGATCCATTTACCCAATGGGCGGTTTTGAATCAAATTGCTTTGCAAGGATACAGAGGTATAGCGCTTGTGGAACGGCGTGTGTTCGGTATTTTTCGCAAACCCTTGTTCCACGCCGATATTGTTGAGCCAAATGCCGTTTGGCAGGATGGCCGTGTGCGACAGGCCGACTTGTGCCGAATAAATTTCCGGGCTTTGCAATTCCAGTTTGCTGTCGGCAAATTTTGCAGTCTGTTTCACATAGTCAATGCCGACATAGGCGGAGGCAATGTGTTTTTGACTGCGTGAGAATACGCGGTCTGCTTTGATTCCTGCCGCTTTGGATTGGGAGCGGTAGGCGTAGCGCGTAACACTGGGCGTTAGGATGCTTTGCGATTGCGACGCGGCGGCGTAAGTGCTGAATGTCCATGCGCCATAAGGAACTTGGTAGAACAGGCTGCCGCCGCGACTGTAATGGCTGTCGTGGTTGTTTAGATTGGTGTAGCCGTTTAGATAAAGGGAGTCGCTCAATCCCAACGGGCTGCCGATATTCAGGCTGCCGCGCAGTGTCGTGGTATTGGGTTTGCTGCCTTTATTATCGATGGTAATGCTGCCGCCCCAATGTTTTTCGGCATCGTTGTTGAGTTGGATGGAGGCGGTGCCGTCATCATGCGGATAAACATCGATGCTGACGTTGTTGCCGACAACATGGTTTGCCTGTTCGATACCTTGGTCAAGGTATTGGATGTTCAGCGGTTTGCCTTGATGATTGGGGAAGAGGGTGTCGACGTTGACCGTACGGGAGCCGCCGGTAATCTCACGGATTTTGCCTTCGATGACTGCTAATTTCAGGATGCGTTCAGGCGTGGTTTCAAATTTGATTTGCGTGTGTGGATAGCCTTGAGCGATATACTCGGCAACGATGTCCCGGTTCAGTTGGTTGATGCTGTTTTGATTGATGCATTTGGGTAACTTGGCTTCAATCTTTTGGGAATCGATAAGGGTAATGCCGGAAAGCTCGATACCGGTGTAATCCAAGCATTCGGTATTGTTTTCAGACGGCACCTCTTGTGCAACCGCGTCGTTATCTTGTTTTTTCTGTAAATCCCATGCTGACTGCTCGCGTTTTTGGATTTCGACCGAATGAATCTGATCGAGGTTGTCGCGGAAGTCTTTGTCGAATTGGTTGGGTACGTTTTTATCGATTTGATCAAGCGGATTCGGCGTATTGGCCGCATAGGCGTTCAGTGCGGAAAGAATCAATACGGGCAGGGGAAGAAGGCGGGATTTATACATGGTGTCGTAATTTTATAGGGATAATAATTGGGTTTATTTTATCGAAAATAGCTGCTTGGGGCGTATCGGTTTTTATCCTTGTCTGCAATCAGGGTTTATTAAGCAACAATGGGATAAATTTCTATGATGATACCATAAAAATATTAAGGGAATTTGAATAACAAAAACCTGCCTTTGAAAAGGCAGGTTTTTTCAGACGGCCTTTGAGCCGTTAAAGATTTTGCAAACGCTCGACAGAAGGCGCGTAGTAGTAGGCGCCTGATACGGCTTTAGACAAATATTTCAGCAGTAAGTCGGTTTTACCGTCTGCATCGCCGAACATATTGAGCAGTTGAACTTCGATATTGTGCAGCGTGTTGCAATAGGAAGTGAACATCAAACCATGTTCGCCGCTGATTTTGCCGAAGGGCAAGCTGCGGCGGACGATTTTCAAACCAACGCCGTTTTCTTTGACATTGACGCGGCCGAGATGTGAGTCGGGCAGGCGCACGTCTTTGCTGAATTCGTCATTGGCTTCTTTGCTGCGGCCAACGCTGGCTTCTTGTTCGGCAGTAGGAACGGCATCCCATTTTTTCAAATCGTGCAGGTATTTTTGCAGCAAAACATAGCTGCCGCCGGCATCAGGCTTGCCTTCGGGAATGATGGCGACATTGCGTACATTGTCATCGCCCTGAGGATTTTCCGTACCGTCGACAAAACCGTCCAAGCCGCGGTCTTCATACAGGCGCAGGCCGTGTTCTTCAGTGGCTACGCGGATGCTGTCGCCGAATGCGCCTAAAACAGATTGAGCCAAGGCATAGGCGGCTTTTTGCTCGGTGGCTTGAATGTGGATATAGAGGTCGTGTTGGGTGGAAGGGGCGAGGCCATTGCCCAATTCTGGGAAAGGTTTGATTTCGCTGCCTTCGTCAGTGTGACCGAACGATTGCCATGCGCGGCTGCCGAAGGCAATGGTTAAACCCAAAATATCATTCGGAAAACGGGTTTTTAATTTGGCCAGAGCCTCCAAAGAAAGACGGCAGGCAGATTTGATGTCTTCATTGCGGCCGTCTGAAATGTCTGCTTCGATAAAAATACCGGCTTGTGCGTGATCAGGAATAATGGCTGATTGTGGATGGCTCATGATGATTCCTTTCAAAATCTTATGGGTTTTTACGCGAGGGATTATACACTGAAAGTTTCAGACGGCCTAAAATCTGCCTTTTGATTTTTTAGGGCGGAAAGGCATGTTTGGCAAGATGTTTTTTGTGAGCATCATTCTGTTGCAAGTGTTTACATTCGGGCTCGGGCGTTCGCTGCAATGGCTGTTTGCGCCTTGGATCGGTAAAGTCGGCAGACGTTGGCTGATGGGTATTTCCTATTTCATTACAAACGGCTTGTTGGTCGGCTTGCTGCTGGAGTTGGGACATATAATGTTCCGCGTGGTGGCGTTTTGGATGGTGATCTTGCTGTTTGTAATGTATGCTGCGTTGGCGACATTTATCCTGTATCTTTTGCTGCGCCGTTTTATGGCGCGCCAACCGCTGTCACGAAGCCTGCGGCTGTTTGCTCCTTTGTTTGTGGCCGGTTTGCTCGGTTTTGGGATGTATAACGCCTATACGCCCGTTGTCCGCCATCAAACCGTCTTCATCAATAAGAAAATGGATAAGCCGCTGCGTATCGGCGTGGCCAGTGATTTGCACTTGGGGATTTTGTTCGGCGCACGTCAATTGGACAAACTGACGGACATCATGAGGCAGGAACAAGTCGATATGGTGTTGCTGCCGGGCGATTTGATGGACGATACCGTTGATGCGTACTTGAAAGAAAACATGAAACCGCATTTGAAGAAGCTGACTGCGCCGATGGGCGTTTATGCCACTTTGGGCAATCATGACTGGTTCCGCGATCAGAAGCGTATCAAGCATGAATTGGAAGCCGCAGGTTTGACGGTTTTGGCCAATCAGATTTTGGAAGTGAATGGTGTGTTGCTGGTAGGGCGGAGCGATGATTTGGATCGCAAGCGTCCCAGTGCGGAGCAGCTTTTAGAAGGTCAAAATACCCGATTACCGGTTTTATTGATGGACCACCGTCCTACTTCAATCGAAGCCCATGCACGGCTGCCGATTGATGTGCAAGTTTCCGGCCATGTTCACAACGGCCAAGTTGCACCCGCCAACCTTATCGTCCGTACGCTTTATCGTCTTGCTTACGGTTATGAGGCGATCGGCAACGGCCATTTCTTCACCACTTCGGGCTATGGCTTCTGGGGCATTCCCCTTCGTTTGGGTTCGCAATCAGAAGTGTGGGTTATCGACATCAAGTCAAAGCATTGAAATAGAAATATAAACTTCAGGCCGTCTGAATTTCAGACGGCCTTTTTTATGAAAAATGGGAAAAAATATTGAAATTGGATTATAATCGACGTCAATAAAATCAGCCACCGATATGAGTGGTATCATAACTAGGGAACTCACTATGGGCATTATTAGTCTTGCACTTATCTTCGTGTCAATCGCCGCCGTCTTATTGTATTTCAAACAACAGTTGAAAGATCGCAAAAAAGACTGTCGCGAATCCTTTGTCTCTTTGCGCATTGCGCTTGACTGCCGACATCAGGCCGTCCGTCATGTATTGGATGCATACGGCAAACATCTGCAAGAGCAGGGCATTGCATCGGATCAAAACGTTCAGCAGATGTGTGCCGAAGTCGAAACCGCATTGGCGCAAACTGCCAAAACATTTTCCGAATCCAAAATCAAACATCTGTGCGAAGCCGAAACAGCATTGAATTATGCGCTGAAAAAATTGCAAACTGCCGTCAAAGGCCTTTTGAAACAGTATCCTGATGAAAAATTGGCCGGTTTGATGGAAATGCTGGATGCAGCAGAGGCGGAAGTTGCATCGGCGCGCCGCACTTACAACCGCAGAGCCGGAAGCTACAATCATCATTTAAACAAATTGCCCAACCGCCTTGTCGCCAAGCCATTAGGTTTTGACAAGCAGGCAAGATTGGTTCGTTTTACGGAAAACCAAACGCAACGAATGAGCAGCAATATGTTGGCTTAAAAATTAAGCAGTTTGCTGAATAAGCGATAAACAAAAGGCCGTCTGAAATATTAATTTCAGACGGCCTTTTATGTGCTGTTAATGAAAAACACTTAGGCTTTGGCCAATTTATTGAGCAAAGCGGATCAGGCTGTCGGCAAGTTTATCGGCTGCAGTTTCATAGCCTTGTGCAGAGAAGTGAACGCCGTCTTTGGCTGCCAAGCCTTGAGCCATCCAGTTTTTCATGCTGCATGCCCCGCCCATCGCATCCTGCCAAGACCAGAACATGATTTTTTCGTCATGGGCAACGCGTTGCTGCATTTGTTGTACTTCGCTGAGCAAGACAGGGCGGTTGCCGCAGCTGCCGTAGGCGGTTTTCAAAGATTCCGGAGCACCGAGGATCAGGATACCTGCGTTGGGCAGGGTATTTTTGATTTGACGGATGTAATTGCGCCATGTCCGCTCGGTAGAGGAAATATCGAGGTTGCCGGAAAAGGCTTCATTGGTACCGTAGGCAAGGATGATTAAATCGGCTTTGGTTTGTGCCAAATCCTCCCACATGCCCGGCCGCCATTTTGACCATTGGGATAACTGCGCGCCGTTGATGCCCATGGCGGAAACGGTTACGCCGCGTCCGGGTCGTTCGATATTAATGAAACCGATTTGCCAAGGCATGCTGCTGCTGAGGGTCATCGGTAGGGAAGCATTGGTATGCATCAGTTGCCAACCGTTTTGTGTGGCAGGGATTTCGTGGCCGTTGACGGTCAGGGTTTGCTCGGACCAAACCGGTTTGCCGAAAATGGAGATTTGTTGCATATCCATGTTGCCGTCGGCTGCGCTTAAGGTAACGCTGCCGCCATCGGCGCGTGCTTCAATCCCACCGAAAGAAAAATCGCTGTGTGATTTGCGGCTGCTGATGGTGTTCCAACCGCTGCCGTTGTAACGGACGGTAGCCATACGCTGGCCTTTGACAGTGTTGGGATAAACCCAGCCGATGCCGCCGTTACCCCATTTTTGTTGCAAACGGCGACGCAGGCGATCGGTGAAATAGTCGCCGGCGGTGTGGGAGTCGCCGACTTGGATAATGCGGAACTTGCCGTCTGAAGTGTTGTTGAGTTGTTGCAGTTTGTTCAGCCAGGCAGGGCGGTTGGAGCCGTAGTTGCTTAACAGGCCGTCATTGGTTGCGCAGGCGGTAATAGGGAGTGCGAGAAGCGTGAGGAGTAAGGTTTTATTAAATTTCATGGTTGTGTATCGTGTGTAAAATTAATTTTTTCCATAATTTTTCCGGCCAATAGTTTTTGGCCTTCTGCGGAAAAGTGAATGCCGTCCTTGCTGCGGTAACGGATGATTTTTCCATCTACTTTGACAGAGTCGGCATATTCTTCTGCGCCATTGCTCAACAGTTTGTCGGTCGGCAGCCAAATGGCTTGAGGCGACACCGTACCCGACAGGATTTTGTCGAGGTAACGCATCTGTTCGTTGAGTTTGGCTTTTTTCATGTAAGGAATGCCCAGCCAAATGACTTGGACATCATGTGCGGAGGCTGCATCAAGAATACGGCGGACGCGGTTGAGGTATTCTGCCTCCCATTCGGGGGAAGCGAACTTCAGGTATTTTTTACCCATCGGGAAATCCCAAGGGTCGTTAGGGCCTAAGAATACAACCAAAACGCGGATGTCGGGTTCTTTTTGCAAAGTTTGTTCGATGGTTTTCGGCCAGTCGAAGAAATTAGGGTAGGACAAGCCGGTGCTTTGTTTGCTGAGGTTGACCGATTGTACGCCATATTCTTGCTTGAGGTGTTTTTGTACGAAAGGTGCAACGCCCTGCATCAGCGAGTCGCCGGCAAAGAAAACTTTATTGCCTTTTTTCAACATGACCTGTGTTGCCGACTGATCAACCTGATTGCTTGGCTCACTGGCGGCGATATCCGTATTGTTAGCTACATCGGAAGCAGCAGAGTCTTTTTGATTGTCCGATACTTCAATGTCTTCCGTATTTTCAGACGGCCTTGCTGTTTCAATGCCAGAGTCTTCCGAAGCCAAAGCGTCTTCTGTTTCCAGTGAAGCTTTCAGGCCGTCTGAAAATTCGTAGGCTTTTTGTTGCCAATCTGCACCGATACGCCACCAAGCGTATTCGGATAAAGGCTCAAGCGGACTGTTTTCATGATAGGTCTGCTGCCAATAGGCATTGATGGAGTTTTGGGCAAACCACGTCAGCGCAACCGCACTGAGCAGAATCGAAACAAACAGGGAGATAAAGCGTTTCATGTTCTGCTCCTTAGAAGTTGGCGTAAATAAAGCCGGGAATGCCGGACGGGGCGAAGACGATAATCAGGGCTAGGATAAGTGTGATGGGGATAAACCATAGCCATGCAGGCAGTTTGTCCAAGCCTTTTACCGATGCTTCAAATAAGCGAAGCAAATACGGGTACAGTAAAAGCATCATTGCAAATGCACCCAGCAACATGAGGTCGGTCGGCAGAGGCGCGTTCCAACCTTTGTCATTGGCAAATAAGGCGCTGAACAGCATTTCCGTATCGGCAAGCGTTGCGCTGTTAAACACGACAAAAGCGAAACAAACGAAATGGAAGGTAAACAGCCAGGCAAGCGGTTTGCCGATTTTCAGACGGCCTAAGGCATTGCGGCCGACGATTTTATCGCCGCAGTTAAGGAATACCAAAGCCGCACCGTGCAGCGCGCCCCAAATCAAAAAGCTCCAGCCGTAGCCATGCCAAATGCCGGAAAGCAACATGGCAATCATCAGATTGAGCTGGGTGCGACCGAAGCCTTTTTTGCTGCCGCCCAAAGGGATATAGATATAGTCGCGAATCCAAGTGGACAGGCTGATGTGCCATCTGTCCCAGAAGTCGCGGATGTTGATGGCGCGAAGCGGCGCGGCAAAGTTTTTCGGCAGCTGGAAGCCGAGCAGCATGGCTAAGCCGATGACCAAATCCGAGTAGCCGGAAAAGTCGAAAAAGAGTTGGAAGGTGTAGCCATAAATCGCAGACAACACGCCCCAGCCGTCGAACTGAGCCGGATTTTCAAAAACAGGCGATACCCAGCCTTCCGCCAATACGCCGGCAAGCCACCACTTTTTGGCGATGCCCAATACAATCAGGCCGACAGCCAACGCCGGATAAATCAGTTGGCGTGCCTGTTTGGTGCGGATTTGCGCCAACGCACCCGCTTGTTCGCCGTCTATGCTTTTAAAAGCGGCCGCACGGATAATCGGGCCGGATGTGATGGTGGGGAAGAAGCTCAGATGCAGTAGGAGCTCGTGCCATTCAAAACGCTCTCCTTTCGGCTCGCGGTAGCAATACACCAAGTAAGCCAGCGATTGGAAAGTGTAATAAGACAAGCCCAGAGGCAAAAGGATGTCGATGACGGCGCTTTGCCCCGTATATTGTTGAATAATCGGGCGGAAAAAGTCGAAGTATTTGAAGAAACACAAAACAGTCAATGCTGCCGAAATACCGCAACCCAGCCAAAATTTGCGGATATTCTCGTTTTCAGAAAACATCAGCACGCTGACCAGGTAAACCACAGACGAGTAAACCAAAATCAGCGCGGCAAAAATAGGGTCGATACGGTAAAGCCAGCCCAGTCCGGCAACCAAAAGTAAAACGTTTTGAACTTGCGGCAAACGTGCAAATGCCCAGTACAGCGGCAAAAATGCGATAAAGAATACCGCAAACTCAATAGACAGCAACGGCATGGCAATTCCTTGATGTGTTTAAACTTTCAAACTTTTCGATTGATTGTTATTTTTTGGCGTTAAGTTTGGCACGGATGACTTCGACTACCGCAGGTAAAATCGAAATCACGATGATTGCCGCCATGACTAAGCCCAAATTGTTTTTGACGACAGGGATATTGGCGAAGAAGTAGCCTGCATAGGAAAACGACAATACCCACAACACTGCGCCGATAATGTTGTAACGGATAAACGTGCCGTAGTGCATATCGCCCATGCCTGCGACAAATGGTGCAAACGTCCGCACAATCGGCACAAAGCGGGCAATGATGATGGTTTTGCCGCCGTGTTTTTCATAGAACGCATGGGTTTTTTCCAAATACGAACGGCGGAAAATTTTGGAATCCGGATTGGCAAACAGTTTTTGTCCAAAATACTTGCCAATCATAAAGTTGGCCGCATCGCCTAAAATGGCGGCTGCTAAGAGCAGCAATACCATGACGTGGATGTTCATGCCGCCGATGGCCGCAATACCGCCGGCAGCAAACAGCAGCGAGTCGCCGGGTAAAAATGGCGTTACGACCAAACCGGTTTCGCAGAAAATCACAACAAACAAAATCGCGTAAATCCACGGGCCGTATTGGGCGGAAAGGTGGACAAGGTGTTGGTCGATATGGAGGATGAAATCAATAAGGGTAGAAATCACTAGGGTTCCCCAAATAAAAAGGCCGTCTGAAAAAGAACAGACAAATGTTTCGGCGAGAAGTTCGACATTGTAAAACCAAAGCGGAATAAAACCAATGCCGTAAGCGCGTCAAGATATGTTTAGAAGTGCAGATATGTTGCAGGTATGGGCTTCAGACGGCCTTTATCCTTGATGGTGGACGGCAAAACAACGTAGAATAAAGCCGATTTCAACCTAACCGGTGCGCCTTTGTGAACCAGCTCATCTTCGATTTTGCCAGCCATGATTATCCCGGCTTCGACAAATTTCTGGGAACAGAAAATGCCGAGCTGGTGTATGTGTTGCAGCACAAACATGGGCAATTTATCTATGTGTGGGGCGAAGAGGGCGCAGGCAAAAGTCATCTCTTGCAGGCATGGATCGCTCAGGCGCTCGATGTCGGACGAAATGCCCTTTATATTGATGCCGCCGCCACGCCGCTGACAGAAGCCGCGTTGGATGCGGAATATCTTGCCATTGACCAAATCGAAAAGCTTAATAATGAAGAACAGGCTTTACTGTTTGCCATCTTCAACCGCTTCCGCAACAGTAGCAAAGGCTTTTTGCTTTTGAGTTCCGAATATACGCCGCAGCAGCTTGTTATTCGCGAAGACCTGCGCACACGCATGGCGTATTGTTTGGTTTACGAAGTCAAACCGCTGACCGACCGGGAAAAAATCGATGCGCTCGTCAGCATGGCGGCCGCCCGTCAGGTAACCATCGATCCGGAAATTTTCGAATACCTGCTGAACCATTGGCGGCGTGATATGGACAGCCTGATGCAAATGCTCGATACCCTCGACAACTACGCCGTTATGATGGGCAAGCGTATTACTTTGCCGCTTTTGCGCCAGCTTTTAAAACAACAGGAAACCCAATGAAAAACCTTGCCATTTTCGACCTCGACAATACCTTAATCAATACCGATTCGGATCACTCCTGGCCGCAATACCTGATTAAAAAAGGCATAGTCGATGCGGCTGAAACCGAGGTGCAAAATGAAAAGTTCTACCAAGACTATCAAAACGGTTGTCTTGATATTGATGCCTTCCTCAAATTCCATCTCGCGCCTTTAGCCCGCTTCAGCAAGGAAGAATTGGCTGAGTTTCATCGTGAGTTTATGGCCGAATATATTGTTCCGTATATTTCTCCGATGCAGCGTATGTTGGTGCAAAGCCATCAAATGGCGGGCGACGAAATGTTGGTTATTTCTTCGACCAACGAGTTCATCATTACCCCTATCTGCCATCTTTTCGGTATTCACAACATTATCGGCACACAGCTTGAAACCGGCGAAGACGGCCGATATACCGGCAACTATATCGGTACGCCCAGCCTGAAAGAAGGCAAAATTACCCGATTGAACCAATGGCTTGCCGAGCGTGGCGAGACCTTTGAAAGCTACGGTAAGGTTTATTTTTACAGCGACTCCAAAAACGATTTACCGTTGCTGCGTATCGTGGACGAACCTGTCGCCGTCAATCCGGATGCCGAGCTGGAAAAAGAAGCCAAAGCAAAAGGTTGGCCAATTTTGAATTTCAAATAACGATGAATCAGGCTGTCTGAAATATTTAACCTAACCACAACCCTAATAAGGACTAAAACATGAAAACGACTAAACTCCTCGCCTCAGCCCTGTTGTTTGCCGCTGTATTCGGTACTGCACAAGCAGCCGATACCGAAACTCTGGAAGCCATGAAAGCGCAAAACGGCAGCGTTAAAACCGTTTTGATGGATGTCTTCACAACTCCTGCCGGCGATGTTGACCGCGTAAATATCATTCAATCCAGCGGCAATCCTGAAATGGACGAACGCGCAGTGAAAAGCGTTTCCAAATATCCTTATCCGCAACGTAAAACCGCATCTAAATACCAACACACCGTTACTTTTGAAACTAATGTTGAAGTAATCAACAACTGATTTGGACGCAAGGCCGTCTGAAAAACAGAAGGCGTTTTGATTGGGAAATTCCCTGTCAAAACGCCGTTTTATTCTTTAAACAAGTATAACCAAAATTGCCGTAAAACCACACGCTCCGGTGCTATACTGAAACAAATAAACCGCTTCATCACACATCATGTCTCCTCGTCCAGTTACCATTACTTCCTACAATATGCACAAAGGCATGTCTGCGCTCAACCGCAAAGTGCAGGTCAACCGCATGGCTGACGCGCTGGGCGCATTGGGTTCGGACGTTTTGTTTTTACAAGAAGTCCAAGGACAACATCTCAACAGAAGCCGCCGTACCGACTTCCCCGATGCGCCGCATTACGACATCATCGGCGACAGCCTTGATTATCATCGCAGCTACGGCAAAAATGCCGTCTATCCCAAACGACACCACGGCAACGCCATTCTCAGCCGCTTGCCACTGAAAACGGAAAACAACCTTAACATCAGCGTCAACAAACTCGAACAGCGCGGCCTGTTGCATTGCGAAGTCGTGCCCGAAGGTTGGGAAGATCCGCTGGTGTGTTTGTGTGTCCACCTCAACCTGCGCGAGCCGGACCGCCTCAAACAATACCGAGCCATCAGCGACTACGTTGGCCGATATATTCGTCCGGAAAGCCCGTTGATTATTGCCGGCGATTTCAATGACTGGCGGCAGAAATCAGCGCGTGAGCTGGGTAGGGCATTAGATTTGAACGAAGTATTTGTCGATAATACAGGCAAACGCCCCAAAACCTTCCCTTCGCGCCTGCCCATCCTCAGCCTCGACCGCATTTACACGCGCAATCTTGATGTCATCGATTCTGAAATCCACAACAGTAAAGGCTGGCAGCATTTGTCAGATCATCTGCCATTGAGTGTAACGGTTAGGCCGCATCGTAAAATGAATATGAAATCCGATAGAAAAATGTAAGGCTGAAATCTTTGTTGAAGCGCTATTGGTAATGTATCGAAAGAAAAAGTTTTTCACTCAGATATTTGAGACAAAAACAGGCCGTCTGAAATTTTTCAGACGGCCTGTTTAAGTTTATAAAAAAAGCGCAAACCTTTTTATATCAAAAGTTTGCGCTTCAAATCTGGTGGAGGCGGGGGGAATCGAACCCCCGTCCGAAAGTCCTCTACAGAGCGTTCTACATACTTAGTTGTGTCTATTTATAATCTCGTCCCCATCATGCCGACCAACAGGCCTTCAGAGAACCAGTTACCTTAAATCTCGTTTCCTGCCAAGTAACCCGACAGAAAACCAGTCAATGTAGAATGACGTTGCGGTAGCTTGCGCTACACAGCCCATTGACCAACTGCTGCAACGGCAGGCCTTAAGCGGCCAGTGCGTAAGTTTCGTCGTTTGCGACTATTTAAATTCAGTGTTTTACGGGAAATCTGAGACCCCGGTATGCCCGCATCTGCTTTGCAACCCCCGTCGAAACCAAGATCGCCCCCAGATAGGAAAAGTCGATTATACGCATGTCAGCGTGCTTTGCCAAGTTGCTGATTGATTGAAAAGGCCGTCTGAACAGCAGTTTGCTTTTTCAGACGGCCTGTTTGGCTTAGGTTTATTGATGGTAGTTTTGTAAGAAGCGTTTGAGTTTGTCCATGGCTTCTTCGATTTGATGAACGGGCGGCAGGGTAACGATACGGAAGTGGTCGGGGCGTATCCAGTTGAAGCCTGTGCCTTGGACGAACAAGACTTTTTCACGCACGAGCAAGTCGTAGACGAATTTCATGTCGTCATGAATGCCGTACATTTCGGTATCGATTTTGGGGAACATATACATCGCGCCCATCGGTTTGACGCAGGAAACACCGGGGATTTGGTTGATCAGTTCCCATGCCTTATTGCGTTGTTCCAACAGGCGGCCACCAGGCAGGATAAATTCGTTGATGCTTTGATAGCCGCCCAAGGCCGTTTGAATGGCGTGTTGCATCGGCGTATTGGCACACAGACGCATAGAGGAGAGCATATCGAGACCTTCGATATAGCCCTTGGCATGATGTTTCGGGCCGTTGAGCACCATCCAGCCTTGGCGGAAACCGGCCACACGGTAGGCTTTGGAAAGGCCGTTAAAGGTAATGGTCAGCAAGTCGGGGGCGAGAGCGGCAATGTGATGGTGTACAGCACCGTCGTAAAGAATTTTGTCGTAAATTTCGTCGGCGAAAATAATCAGGCCGTGTTTACGCGCCAATTCGGCGATTTCCAGCAGGATTTCTTTGCTGTACACCGCGCCGGTAGGGTTGTTGGGGTTGATAACGACGATGGCTTTGGTTTTCGGCGTAATTTTGGCTTCTATATCGGCCAGATTCGGGAACCAGTCGTTTTCTTCGTCGCACAAATAATGACGCACATTGCCGCCGGCCAGTGTCGCGGCTGCGGTCCACAGTGGATAGTCAGGCGCAGGAATCAGAATTTCATCGCCGTCGTTGAGCAATGCCTGCATGGACATGGTAATCAGCTCGGAGACGCCGTTGCCGATGTAAACGTCGTTGACGGTAACGTCGAGCAAGCCTTTGGTTTGATAGTAATGAACGATGGCTTTGCGTGCGGAATAAAGGCCTTTGGAGTCGCAATAGCCCTGCGCGGTTGGCAGGTTGCGGATCACGTCCACTAAAATTTCATCAGGCGCTTCAAAGCCGAACGGGGCAGGGTTGCCAATATTGAGCTTGAGGATTTTGTTGCCTTCTTCTTCCAGTTGCAGGGCTTTTTTATGAACCGGGCCGCGGATGTCGTAGCAAACGTGATCCAGCTTGGACGATTTGGGGAATTTCTCCATGATGTGTGTTCCGTAAAATTGTTAACAATGGGGGTAAATGTACTCTTTTTGCGGGTAAATTAAAAGCGTTTCAGACGGCCAAAGCTTACTTATTGCGCGCTTCGGCACGGCGAACCGTCACGCTTTTGCCGCCTATGCCCCAGTTGTCCATATCGATTTCGTCAATGACGACGACGGTTGTCTCAGGATTTTTGTTGAGAACGCGTGAGAGTAATTCGGTGACGCCGCGAATTAATTCGGCTTTTTGCTCTGCATTTGGGGCTTCGCTGCCACCGGTTACTTTGATGTTGACGTAAGGCATGGCTGTTTCCTTTTAAAATAGTGTTCACATGTTATCTTATTTTTATCAGGCCGTCTGAAATTTAATTGCAGGATTTTTCATTGTTCATGACTGCTTTTACAAAGAATTAAGTTTTTTGGAATAGATTGTTTTTACAATGCGGTTTTATTTTGGATGGATATTGTCATGAACCGTTTTCTTCAGACTTTGATTGTGGCCGCACCGATGGTGATTGCCGCGCCTTATGTGGCGGCAGAAACGCATCCGGCGCAAAAGCAGATGCAGCAGAACATTGATACCGTGTTGAAAATTGCACGCAATACATCTTTGACAGAAGCGCAACGTGTGAAACAGGTTGAGCAGTATGCCAACCGTTATTTGGATTATGAGCGTATTTCGGCTTTGGCTGTCGGCGCGCCATGGCGTGAATTTTCTGCCAAACAGAAAGCTGATTTTATCCGTGCATTCAAAGATATGGTGATTGCAATGTACTCGCATTCTGCACTGATTGGTGCGGCGGATGCGAATGTGCGTCTGTTGCCGAAGATGACGGCAAACGGCAATAAGTTTGACGTTTTCTCAGAAATTCAGACCAAAAAAGGCACCAAGTATGAAGTGGCCTACCAGCTTTACCAAAGCGGCGGTGCGTATAAGATTTACAACATTCGCGTGGACGGTACCAGCTTGGTAACGGTATACCGCAACCAATTTGGCGAGCTGATTAAGAGCAAAGGTATTGACGGTACGATTGCGACTGTTGAAGCCAAGGGCTTGAAGAAACAATAAGGCAGATTGACAAAAAGGCCGTCTGAATATTCAGACGGCCTTTTTGTGTGACGGGCTGATTAAGCACGTTTGCGGAATTCGCCGGTACGGGTATCGATTTCGACTTTGTCGCCGTTTTCGATGTAAGACATCACTTGGATTTCAGTGCCGCCGACCAGACGTGCGGTTTTCATCACTTTACCGGAGGTATCGCCTTTAACGGCAGGCTCGGTGTATTCAACTTCGCGAACGATGATGGTAGGCAATTCTACGGAGATTGGGTTGCCTTCGTAGAAAGTTACTTCGCATACGTCTTCCATGCCGTCAACGATGAATTTCAACGCGTCGCCGATGTTGTCGGCTTCGATTTCGTATTGGTTGAATTCTTCGTCCATGAAGACGTACATTGGGTCGGCAAAGTAGCTGTAAGTACAGTTTTTGCGGGCCAAAATCACGACGTCGAATTTGTCGTCGGCTTTGTAAATAGTTTCAGAAGCGGCACCGGTCAGCAGGTTTTTCAGTTTCATGCTGACTTTGGCGGAAGAGCGACCGCCTTTGATGTATTCGGTTTTTTGAACAACCATAGGGTCGTTGCCGACCATGAATACGTTGCCGGCGCGCAGTTCTTGTGCTGTTTTCATTGTAGTTTTCCAATCAAATCGGTTGTAATAAAACGCGCTATTTTAGCGTATTTTTTTGTGCTTTGAAATAAAGGCGGCAAGTTTTTCAACAGCACTTTTTTGGGCAAAAAGTCCGTCTCGCCATTTTGCCGCGCTTTGCCGCCATTCGTTTTGGTGTGCCGTCAGGGTTTGCCATGCCTGTAGGCGTTGGCTGTCGCTGAGTGCTTCTCCGTTGTTGAGTTCGTCGGAAAGGCGGCGGTGTGCCGTGGCGACAACATCCGGATAAACCTGATGCGCTTTGTCCCAAAACGCGTGCAGTTTGTCGAGATGGATATTTTCTTCTTGCGGATAGATGTGCCAAAAGAAAGGCTTTCCGGCAAGCTGGGCGCGAACAAAGCTGTCTTCTCCGCGTATGACGGCGCCGTCGGCAAGGTTGAGCAGTTTATCGAAATCCTGTTGGACAACGAAAGGGATTTTGATCAGGGTAACGTGTTCGCTCTGATACACATCGCCGTCTTCAAGCAGGGCGTTTTGCGGCACTAGGCCGCTGTTTTTCAGGCTGGCGATGATTTGTGTACCTGCAAGCAGCAGGGTAATGGGTTGGCCGGCCTGTTGCCACATGGTCAGCCATTTTGCCCAAATATCGCTTTGATAGCCGAAAAGCAGCCATTCGGGGGCAGTTTTGGCGGGAAGTTTA
The DNA here is from genome assembly GCF_051958295.1 of Neisseria sp. P0014.S002. Lineage (NCBI taxonomy): Bacteria > Pseudomonadati > Pseudomonadota > Betaproteobacteria > Neisseriales > Neisseriaceae > Neisseria > Neisseria sp. P0014.S002. Next base: position 142,198 of record NZ_JBQCVO010000005.1, read on the forward strand.
AGTTGTCGGCGTAAGGCTTCCGTATCAAATCCGGCAGATTCGGCGTAATCGCGTTCGCGCGGCAGGCCGCCGCTTTTTTCGCTGAAACCCATAAACCAAAAATATTTCTGTATGCCGCCGGCTTGGGGCGAAGGCATTAAGTGCAGCCTCTCGTTGCTGTCTTCTGCGCTGAGGTATTCCCAGTTGAGCCAAAGTGGTTGGTGTTGGCGGATGATGGTTTGAACGTTGTCAGGCAGTTCGCAGGCGAAGGTTTCGATGACGATGTCGGGGGTAGGGGCTGTATCGGTATCTTCGGCATGGTCGGCTTGCCAAGCGTGAATGCCGATGCCTTGATGGATATTGGGAATCGAGGCCAAGTCAGGGCAGAGTGCCTGAAGGGACGGGAAGTCGTCTGTCCATAAATGCACTTGCCAGCCGAGTTCGCGTTGTAAGACACGAGCCAGCCGCCATGAAACGCCGATGTCGCCGAAGTTGTCGATGACGTTGCAGAAAATCCAGCAGGTATAAGGTGGGGTGGTGTTCATGGAAAAATATGCCCAAGGCCGTCTGAAAATATCAGAATGCGCCGAAATAGTGGAATAAATAAACAATCAGCAAAACAATCGGGATAAACATCAAAATGCTTTGCCGTTTCAATTCGGGCTCTTGTTTGAGGTGGTGTTTGATGACGTCAAAGAGGACGAATTTAAATAGGAACGTGGCTTCGCAGGCAAGGATGATGCCGTTGATGAGGTGTTGCGTTTTGTCTTCGGGCGGGTTGAGGGCAAACCACAAAAGGGTGGCGAGCGGAATCAGGCAGACAGCGAGCCAGCGCAGAAGGATGGGTTTGGACATGGTGTGTGTGCAAGAAATAAAAAGGGCATTATACCCTGTCGTCTTTCAGACAAGTGCAAATCAGGCTATCATTCGTTTTATTTGAAGCGAACATTTATCCCTATGCAAACCCAAGCCATCATCCGCCATATTGTTCAATGGCTCAAAGATTACGCCGAGCAGGCGCGTGCCAAAGGTTTTGTCGTCGGCGTATCCGGCGGCATCGATTCTGCCGTGGTTTCCACCCTTGCAGTGCAAACTGGTTTGTCGGTTTTGTTGTTGGAAATGCCGATTCGTCAGAAATCCGACCAAGTCAACCGCGCGCAAGAACACATGGGCCGTCTGAAACAGCGTTATCCCAATGTGAAAGCGCAAAGCGTCGATTTGACCCAAACGTTCGATACGTTTGCCGATACCGTTGACGTCAGCGAAACCGAATTTCCCAACAAACAGCTGGCACTTGCCAATGCACGCAGCCGCCTGCGCATGACGACGCTTTATTATTACGGCCAGCTGCATGGTTTGCTGGTGGCGGGGACGGGCAACAAAATTGAAGATTTCGGCGTCGGTTTCTTCACCAAATACGGAGACGGCGGCGTGGACATCAGCCCGATTGCTGATTTGACCAAAACTCAGGTGTACGCGTTGGCAGCCGAGCTGGACGTATCGGAAGACATTCAAAAAGCTGTACCGACGGACGGCCTTTGGGATACCGAGCGTACCGATGAAGAGCAAATGGGCGCATCATATCCCGAACTTGAATGGGCGATGAGCGTGTACGACAGCCACAAGCCTGAAGATTTTGAAGGCAGGCAGCGCGAAGTTTTGGCAATCTATACCCGATTGCACAAAGCCATGCAGCACAAAGTCAATCCGATTCCGGTTTGCAAGATTCCGGAAGAGCTGTTTTAAGTTTGAACATTAAAAGGCCATCTGAAAACGCTGGATTAAGGTTTTCAGACGGCCTTTTATATTTTATTTCAATAAGAATTAGGAATATGCTTGAAAAACAGCATCATCAGATACCAAAACAGCGTAGCGGCCGCCGCACCCAGCAATACCCACGCGCTGATTTTGGCGATTTCCCGAATGGTGCGCTTTTGTTTGCGGCTGAACAAACGGTTCACAATCAATGCCGCTATGGCGCAAAAGAAAAAAAATCGCAAAAGCCTGCCTATCATTCCACATTCTCCCAAAAATATTGCCTTTAATCAGGGCAGGCTGTCTGAAGCCTCATGCACAAAACAAAAACGAAACGTTATAATACCCCTTTTGCCGCTTCACTTGGAAATTACAAATGACAACAAATGCCTCTGTGGGCATTGTAACGCCCCAGAAAATCCCGTTTGACACACCGCTTGCTCTGGAAAATGGCAAAACCTTACCCCGTTTCGACCTGATGATTGAAACCTACGGCACACTCAATGCCGACAAAAGCAATGCCGTCCTTATCTGCCACGCCCTGTCAGGCAATCATCACGTTGCCGGCAAGCACAGTGCGGAGGATAAATACGCGGGCTGGTGGGACAATATGGTCGGCCCCGGCAAACCCATCGATACCGAACGCTTTTTCGTTGTCGGTTTGAACAACTTGGGCGGCTGCGACGGCAGTACCGGCCCTTTGTCCAAGAATCCTGAAACCGGCCACGAATATGGCGCGGATTTCCCAGTCGTAACCGTCAAAGACTGGGTGAAGTCCCAATCCATGCTTGCCGATTATCTCGGCATTCAAAAATGGGCGGCCATTGTCGGCGGCAGCTTGGGTGGTATGCAGGCATTGCAATGGACGATTTCTTTGCCTGAACGCGTTGCTCATGCGCTCGTTATTGCTTCTGCGCCTAAACTTTCCACTCAAAACATCGCGTTTAACGATGTTGCCCGTCAAGCTATTTTGACCGATCCTGATTTCCATGAAGGCAATTACCGCAGCCATCATACCGTTCCTTCACGCGGTTTGCGTATCGCGCGCATGATGGGGCACATCACCTATCTTGCCGAAGACGGCTTGGGTAAAAAATTCGGCCGCGATTTAAAATCAGACGGCTATCAATACGGCTATGGCGTTGAATTTGAAGTGGAATCTTATCTTCGCTATCAAGGCGACAAGTTTGTCGGCCGTTTTGATGCCAATACTTATCTGCTGATGACTAAGGCACTCGACTACTTCGACCCAGCCGCCGATTACGGCCACAACCTCACGCGCGCCGTGGAGAATGTGCAGGCCAAGTTTTTTGTTGCCAGTTTCAGTACCGACTGGCGCTTCTCGCCGCAACGTTCGCATGAATTGGTCAAGGCATTAATTGCCGCGCAAAAATCCGTGCAATACATTGAAGTCAAATCCAATCACGGCCACGATGCCTTCTTGATGGAAGACGAAGCCTATATCCGCGCGGTTGCCGCTTACATGAACAACGTTTACAAGGACTGCCAAAAATGAATCTGCGCGACGATTTGCAACTCATTTACGATTGGATACCTGAAGGCAGCCGCGTACTCGATTTAGGCTGCGGCGACGGCGAACTGTTGGCCGCGTTGGTGGAACATAAAAATTGCACCGGCTACGGCGTTGAAATCGATACCGACAGCGTGATTGCCGCCATATCCCGCGGCGTGAACGTCATTCAAGCCGATTTGGAAGAAGGTTTGGTGGCTTTTGGCGATCAAAGTTTTGATGTGATTGTCTTGAGTCAAACCATTCAGGCGATGCAGAACACGGAAAAAATCCTGCGTTGTCTGATGCGTGTGGCTAAACAGGCCATCGTCAGCTTCCCTAACTTCGGCTACTGGCGCAACCGCTTTCAAATCGCGATCGGTGGCCATATGCCGGTTTCTGAACGGATGCCGTATCATTGGTACGATACGCCCAATATCCATTGGTGTACCCTTAAAGACTTCGATTTATTGTGCGCCAAAAACAAAATCCGCGTGCTTGAGCGTGCGGTCATGACGGGCAACCGACAGGTTAAACATCTGCCGAATTTATTGGGCAGCCTGGCGTTTTATCGCGTAGGTTGATTGCGGTCATAGATAAAGGCCGTCTGAACAGGTAATCACGAAAGCATGGCTTTTGCGGATAGCTGTTCAGACGGCCTTTTTTGTTAAAGCCGGTTTAAGCCTGTTTCAATTTTTCCAATAAGGCCAAACTGCCGGCATCGACCAGACGGTAGGTTTCGTCAAAGTCGCCTGTGTACCACGGATCGGGAACGTGGTTGTAACCTGAATCGGGGATAAGGTCGGTCAGTTTGAAGATTTTGCCGGGGTGGAAACCGAGCTGTTTTTCGGTTTCTCTGAGGTTGTTGTCGTCCATCACGATGATGTAGTCGAAATGTTCGGTATCGCTGGGTTTGATTTTGCTGCTGGTAAAGCCTGACGGGTCGATGCCGTGTTGCTTGAGCGCGCGGCGCGTGCCTTCGTGCATGTCTTCTCCGTCGTGCCAACCTGATGTGCCTGCGCTGGCTGTAATGACGGCATTACCCATGCCTGCTTCGCGGGCGCGGTGGCGCAGGACGTATTCGGCCATGGGGGAGCGGCAGATGTTGCCGAGGCAGACGAAAAGGATTTTGTGGGTTTTCATAATGCGCGAAAATGAGTGGTAAGGTTTGAAAATCAATGCAACACGCTAAACCGTTTTCAGACGGCCTTGGCGTGTTGCATTTTCAACTTAGTTTACATTGCTGAAGAAAGGATTGTGGCCTTCCAGTTTCAACGCTTGGGCATAAGTAGGGATGTTCTCGTTTTCGCCCAGTGGGTTGTGCAGCAGGTAGAGGTGCTCGATTCGGCATTCGGCCATCAGGTCGAGGAAGTTTTGTTGAACGATGGCGATATTGTCGGTTGAGGCCAGTTCCCAAGTGAAGGTCTGCGGAACGATTTCAAACGCGCTGTCTGTTGCGTTGAAGCTAAACTGGAGCTTGCCGCCCGCTTTTGCTGCGGCAACAACGCCGACGCGCGGGCTTTGCATACGGATGGCTCGGATGGCGTTGGTGGCAAAAACGTCCATGGCCATGCGTTGGCGGGTGTGGCTGCCGTCGGTAAGCGCGTCAAGCGGCGTATTGGGCGAGAGCGGGTTGGTAAAGAGGGTAACGCCGTCGAGGGCGAGATGCTCTTGCCAAACCTGCATCAATGGCAGGCCTGCCTGTTGCAGGTTGAGACCCAAGGCCGTCTGAATGTCTTGATTGCCGTAGCCCAGCGCGTAAACAACATGGACGGATTGACCTTCGGGCAGCGTCAATGGTTTGTATTCGAATTTTTGCAGGAATGCGCCTGCCGCCTCATCGTTTTGCTTGGCTTGGAACCACTCGCCCGGGGTAACGCTGCTCAAGTCGGTAGATTGGACGAGGTAGGGCAGCCATTGCGTGTTTTGCGTGAGGGTGCGCAGGTTCGGGTAGTTTTGCAGGCAGGCGAAGAGGGCTTCGGTAGGCAGCGTGAGCGGCAGGGTTTGTTCTTTTTTGCAACCGGCAACCAAAACAACAGGCAGGGCAAACCATTGGGCTTCGTTATCGTTTTCTGCCTTCAGGACTTCGCCCACGCTTTGAATCAGGCTGGTGTAAGTGCCGACATCGGGCGCCATGGTCATCGCCAATGAAAGGTTGATGTAATGGTTTTGGCTGAGCATGGTGCGGATTTCGGTTTGCAGTTGGCCGGCCGAAAGTTTGCGTGATGCGGAAGAGGAGTTGTGCGCCAGCTGATAGGCATTGAGCAGAAGGTAGTTTTTGATAGGGCTCTGCGGATAAGGGCGGGTATCTGGAAGAACAAAGGTTTTCATGACGGTTTGAAGTGTTGTGTTGTAAGTGTGGCGATTATAGCAATTTAGTCAGTCGGTGTGCTTGTTAATACATGAAATTCAAATGACGGCAGGGTGTGTGCTTCATTTTTATGCAGTTTCAGTGTCGGTATTTTGAGGCTGAAGAGGATGGTGCCCGATGTGTTATAATCCATGACCAAACATAATTCAGAAAGGAACAAAATCATGCGCTTGCTTCATACTATGCTGCGTGTCGGCAATCTCGAACGCTCTTTGGATTTCTATCAAAACGTATTGAACATGCAACTGCTGCGCCGCCGTGATTATCCTGAAGGCCGTTTTACTTTGGCTTTTGTCGGTTATGGCGATGAGGCGGACCATACTGTTTTGGAACTGACCCACAACTGGGATACCGAATCTTACGATTTAGGCGATGCTTACGGCCACATCGCGATTGAAGTCGATGATGCTTACGCCGCGTGCGAACGTGTCAAAGAGATGGGCGGTAAAGTGGTACGCGAAGCCGGCCCGATGAAACACGGCACAACTGTGATTGCGTTTGTCGAAGATCCGGACGGCTACAAAATTGAATTTATTCAAAAGAAAAGCGGTAGCGATTCGGTACAATATTCATCTTAAGACATAAGATAATGGAAAAGGCCGTCTGAACATTCAGACGGCCTTTTTTGATCAGCCCAACTGTTTTTGCTTTTCGTTCAACAGGGCGTGTACTTGAAGCGCGGTAGCGTAACGGTCTTCTCCCGCTTCAATCGGATCAAGGAAATGCAGTTCGACCGTGCTGGAAGGCTGGCTGATGACCATGCAGATGGATTGCCAGAGGCTGATGTCGCCGTAGTAGGCGGTGTGCGGATTGGGGCTGCTGCCGTCCGGATTCGGATAGCGGCAGAGTGCCGGAATAATCGGTACGCCTGCATCATAGGCCGTCTGAAAAAAGCTGGGTTTGAACGGCAGGATTTCACGGCCTTCGGTACTGGTGCCTTCAGGGAAAATGGTGACGGTATCGCCGTTTTTCAGTGCTTCGGTCACGCCTGCAATTTTGGCAGAATTGCCTTTGATGCCGCGGTTGCGCGAGACGTAAACCGTTTGCGCCTGTGTAGCGAGATAACCGACCACCGGCCATTTGGCCACATCGTCTTTAGCCACAAAACGGCCGGGGAATGCGCCGTTGACCGCCATAATGTCCAGCCAGGAAATATGGTTACTGATAAGCATCTGGCCGTGGCCTTCTTGCGGCGGCGTGCCGAAAGTTTGCAGTTTCATGCCGCAGGAAGCGAGCACGCGCAGCGACCATAATTGGATCGCGCGCAGTTTGCGTTTGCTGCTGTAAAAGGGAAACAGAAAAAACATTTCGGCCATGCCGTACAAAAGGCAGCCGGCAATACAGAGAAGACGGAAGATAAAACGGATTTTGGCGGTCATTGTGTGTGTTTTTTTATAAAGATTAGGCAGGCCGTCTGAAGTTTCAGACGGCCTTTTATTATGAATCGGTTTTAGGGGCAAAACGCTGCAAGTAGCGGTCGGAAAGGTGGCTGATGTCCATCATGATCAGCACATCCGCGCAGTTGAATGCTTCATCGACGCAAGGCTCGCCGCAGAACCACGCGCCTGCTTTGAGATAGCCTTTGATCAGTGCGGGTACAGGCGGATTTTCAGACGGCGTGATGCTGTCCCATTTGAGCGGGTTGAGCGGTTTGACGCACCATTGTGCCGGAGCGAGGTATTTGTCTTTCAAAGCATGATACAGGCCCGCCGCATCGTTGCCGCCGTCGCGCATTTCGATACTGCCGCAACCAATCATAAAGCGCAGGTTTTCGTCTTTCATGAATTTGACCAAACCGGTCCACAATAGCATGACTAAGCCGCCGTTGCGGTAGTCCGGGTGGGTACAGGCGCGGCCGAGTTCTACGGTTTGCGGCAGGATGTCTTTCAAAGGCTCAAGATCGAATTCATGCTCGCTGTACCAGCCGCCGACTTTTTTTGCGGTTTCTTCGGTAATCAGGCGGTAGCAGCCGATAACTTCGCCGGTTGCATCGTCAAACGCGAGCAGGTGGTGGCAATGTTCATCATAAGGATCGACATCGCGGCCGTCATCGCTTTCGATTTCCGCCCCCAATTCTTGGGCAAAAACCTGATAGCGCAATCTTTGGGCGGCTTCGATTTCAGCTTGGGTTTCTGCAAGGCGTACGCTCAGGCCGATTTTGGGGCCCGTTTGATTGAAACGGCTGGGGGACATGATGTTTCCTGTTTGAAGAAAATGGCTGATTATAGCGGATATACGGACAGATTTATATTGATTTGCTTTGCGGTAGGGCAAATTATGTCGGGTTGTTGGAAAAAGGCTTCAGGCCGTCTGAATTTGGCATGCCAAGCGGTAGAAGCGTAAAATCAACGTTTTTGTCGCTTTTTTTATTATGGAAACCTCTTTCCTGCTTGCCGGAAAAATTACCGAGCTGACGCTGATTGTTTTGATGGGCGTGGCCTTGGTAAAGGCCGGGCTGTTGAAATCGGAAAACAGCTACACGCTCTCTGTTATCGCGCTTTACCTGATCAGCCCGTCCGTCATGATTCATGCTTTTCAGATGGACAATACGCCGCAGATTATTGAAGGGCTGAAGCTTTCCGTCATGCTGGCGGTATTTTTCCATGTGGTGTTGATTGTTTTGGGCAGGTTGTTTAAACACTTGTTCAAACTCGATGCGCTCGAACACGCGGCGACGGTGTACAGTAATTCGGGCAACCTGATTATCCCTTTGGTGATGTCGGTCTTTGGTGCGGAATGGGTAATTTACACCAGTGGTTTTATCATGGTGCAGACGTTTTTGTTTTGGACACATCTGCGCCTGTTGATTTGCGGCCGTGGCAATGTGGCTTGGAAAACCATTTTCACCAATATCAACATCTTATCCATGCTGGTCGGGCTGCTGATGTTTACCTTTCAAATCAAGCTGCCGCATATTGTCGATAATACTTTGGCGACGGTGGGCGGCATGATTGGCCCGGTTGCCATGTTGGTGGCGGGCATGCTTTTGGCTTCTTTGCCGCTGCGCTCGATTATGTGGACGCCAAGGCTGTATCTTGTTGCTTTTTTAAGGCTGATTTTGATTCCGATATTATTGCTTTTTGCCGTCAAAGTCTGCGGTTTTGCCCATCATGATGCGCATGCGGATACGGTTGTTTTAATCAGCTTTTTGGCAACGACTTCGCCTGCCGCCTCGACAGTTACCCAAATGGCGGTTGTTTACGGCAAAAATGCCCAAAAAGCCAGCGCGATTTACGGGCTGACAACTTTGCTTTGCGTGGTAACCATGCCGGTGATGATTGCGTTATATCGTTGGATTATTTAAGAAAAGGGCAGGCCGTCTGAAACGTTGGCATTATGTTTCAGACGGCCTGTTTGTTATTTTAAATTTGAAAATAACTTTTATTATCAATTAATTAAACAATTAAAAAACTATACAAAGCTGATTGCTGCGTGTATCCTTACGCCTAACATTCATTCAATATAAATCTTTAAAGGAACACAGCCATGACCGACTTTACCCTTTGGGAAACCGCGCCTTTCAATTCTACGATTGACCATATCCTGCAACGTTATCACAACGTTCACCGCGCCCAGTTTGAAGAGTTGGTACCGCTGGCGCAAAAAGTGGCGCAGGTTCATGCCGATACTTTCCCTGCCGAAGTGGCCGATTTGTTGGCCTATATGCAAAACGAGCTGTTGATGCACATGATGAAAGAGGAACGCATGTTGTTCCCGATGATTAATCAGGGCGTCGGCCGTGGTGCGGCAATGCCCATCAGCGTGATGATGCACGAGCATGAAGAACACGACCAAGCCATCGCTCGTTTGGAAGAATTGACCAACAATTTTGAGCTTCCTGAAGGTGCTTGTGGCAGCTGGACCCGTTTGTACACATTGGCCAAAGAGATGGTGGATGATTTGAAAGACCATATCCATTTGGAAAATGAGATTTTCTTCCCCCGTGTTTTGGCTTCTTAAAATTTGAGGTTAATCAAGGCCGTCTGAATGTTCAGACGGCCTGTTCTTTAATTCCTTGCTAAGTTAGTACAATAGTTCTAAAATTTTAATAAAGAAATAAAATTAGGCAGTAAAGGCACACATCCGTTCTATTGTTTACTTAAGAAGGAGTTTATGAATGAAACATTCTAAAGTTTTACTATCGGGTATTCTGTTTGCCGCTGTGACTGCATGCGCCCAAACGACGGGCGGTGACTGGAGCGCCCTGCAGGATGCAAAAACAGGCGTGCAGTCGCGGCCTTATTATGAATTTGGCAATGTACTGCAGAAGATTTCTTTTAAGAAAACCGGTAATCCGGAAAATGGTCTGAAAAAGCCTGTCTTGACGGTGTATAGTCAGGGCAAGCTGTTGGGCGAAGCATATAATTTGGAAGCCTATCATGGCACCCCCTTGTTGACAACCCTGTTTTTGGTAAACGGCAAGTCATTAAATATCAATGACGGCAACGATAGAAAACTGTTGGCTGCTGCTAAGAGAATCGATTTTTACGATTTCGGGCGTAGCCGGATCGGCCATGCAGTCTTTACCGCGCCTAACGGCATCTGTCAGGATATGAAACACGGCAAAGGCGTTTCCTACAAGCTGGTTACCAACTATATTGATTTTCCGGATTATCCTTCGCCTGAAAATATCTTGATTATTACTGCGCAAGGCAAATATGAGCAAGACAGCTTTATATTGGATTCTACCGAGTCAAGGGTGACCAGTGCCAATAAAGAATTTGCCAGAAAATATGGCGAAGCCCTGAAATCTAAGAATGGCCCTGAGACCAGGCAGGTAAACATGGCTAATGCAGCCAGTGCGGAAAAGGGTAGGCTGTTGGCTGATTATGTATGTAGGTGATGAAATCAAAGGCCGTCTGAAATTCAGACGGCCTGAGACCTTTGCAAAATTCCCCAAAATCCCCTAAATTCCCACCAAGACATTTAGGGGATTTCTCATGAGCACCTTCTT
>NZ_JBQCVO010000006.1:0-81397 GCF_051958295.1 Neisseria sp. P0014.S002
ATGAGAAATCCCCTAAATGTCTTGGTGGGAATTTAGGGGATTTTGGGGAATTTTGCAAAGGTCTCAGGCCGTCTGAAACAGGGTTTCAGACGGCCTTCATTATTTAATAAATTCAATTTAGTTGCAGCCAGAATCTTTGTCCGCAGCCTGCAAACTCAATTCTTTGCGTTTTTTAGCCCTTTCATAACGGCAGCGTTGGCGCGGTGTATTGATTTCCAAAGGCGGTACAGGAACCGGCTTACCGTCTTCAACAGCAACCATGGTGAAGTAGCAGCTGTTGGTATGACGCACTTCGCCGGTGTGGATGTTTTGCGCCTCTACACGGATGCCGACTTCCATAGAAGTACGGCCGGTGTAGTTGATGCTGGCGTAAAAGGTTACCAGTTCGCCGACATGAATAGGTTCTTTAAACAATACTTTATCAACAGACAGAGTTACGCAATAGGTACCGCTGTAACGGCAAGCACAGGAATATGCTACTTGGTCAAGCAGGCGCAAAAGATCGCCACCGTGAACATTGCCGCTGAAGTTTGCCGTATAAGGCATCATCAGCTCGGACATGATCAGTTCATGGGAAGGTAGTTGGCGTTCCGGTTTCATAGTTTCTTCTCCTTTTGATATTTATTTTTTAATTGTCTGAAAACTTCAGACTGCACGTGTGCCAAATCATTCTACCGTTTTTAAACGTTGAATTTCAACCCCTTGCCTACCCGTTTACAGCCATTTTCTACGCGAAAAGAAAATCAGCAGTCCGATGATGATGCACAGCATCACACCCAAAACCATGAAATAGCCGTAATGCCAATGTAGCTCGGGCATATTGTCGAAGTTCATGCCGTAAATGCCGGTGATGACGGTCAGCGGCATAAAGATGATGGTAATAACCGTCAACACGCGCATTTGCTGGTTCATGCGGTTGGATTGGAAGGAAAGATAAATGTCCATCATGCTCAACACCATATCACGCGAGGCGTCAAGCGATTCGATAAGCTGCATATTGTGGTCGTACACGTCGCGCAGATAGACGGTCGATTCGCCTTTGAAAATGGCAAAATCGCCGCGCACGGCCAGTTGGTAGAACACATCGCGCAATGGCAAAAGCGTGCGCCGCAGACGGACGGCATCGCGCTTGAGGCGGTGAATCTTACTGAGAATATCGCTGTTTTCATTTTTAAACAGGGACTTGTCTATTACTTCGACACGGTTGTTGTACGACTCCAAAACGATGAAATAGTCATCCACAATGCGGTCAAGCAGGCAATAAGCAAGAAACGCTGTATTTTTGTTCAAAATATTGTGCGGATTTTCGTGCATCTGCCGACGGAGATGGCTGAACAAGCCCAACGGTTTTTGTTGGAAAGACAACACAAAATCTTTGCCGATAATCACATATACCTGGTCGGAATGGAGCTTGCCTGTGGAGGTATAGTGGTAAACCTGTGCGGCAGTAAAAACATAGCTGCCGTAGTCTTCGATTTTCGGACGCTGCTTGCGGCTGAGAATATCCTCAATAACCAGCTCATGGATGCCGTATGGCTCAAGCGCGTGTTTAAGCAAGGTGACATCATTGATGCCGACAAAATGCAGCCAATTAATTTGACCTTCTTGCGGACGGGTAATATCAGGCAAGTTTTTTCCGGCAAGATAATCATGCTGAACAAAGGTATCGGCGGAATACAAGGTTTGATGGATGGCAGAGCGCGGCGCATTGTCGGTATTGCTGCGCTGCATGGCTTGGTCTTGCAGAGTGTCGGTCGTCTCAACTGGATTGGCTGGTTTGCTCATAAAAATAAATCATGTTTTTTTAGTTAGAATGAATTGTACAGACAGAAAAGGCCGTCTGAAAACTGATTTTCAGACGGCCTGACAATATCGATCAATACTTTATTAGGCTTGAGGCGCGGTTCTCTCCAACTCCAATGCGGCAGCAAGCAAGGACAGGCGCGCCATTACGCCGTAAACATAGAGGCGGTTGTGTTCGTTGTCCACGTCGCAGTCTTTTTCAGAGCGCGGCATACCGAGCGAGTCCCATTGTTCAAATACTCGTTTGCAGGCTTCGGGGGCTTCTTGAGAATTGTCGCCGCTGCCGGTGGGGATGCTGTTGGACAGCGGAACAAACACCATACCGCCGGCGTTGAGGTTTTCGTCTGCACCACGGCCTTCGTGTACACGGAAGAAGCCGCCGATTACGAAACGGTCCATCATATACACGACGGGTTCGCACACGGCGCCGTTCATGGTTTCGTAGGTATAAATACCTTCTTGAACAATGACTTCGCTAACTTCCAAACCTTCTTTGACTTTCGCCATTTTGTTGCGGTTTTTACGGTTCAAGCCGCGTACTTCATCCGCAGATTTAACACTCATCACGCCCATACCGTAAGTGCCTGCATCGGCTTTCACAATAACGAAAGGCTGGTCGGTAATACCCAATTCGTCGTATTTGGCTTGAGTTTTCGCCAATACGCGCTCTACTGCGCCTGCCAACGCATCCTCGCCTTCACGCTCTTGGAAATCCAAACCACTGATTTTTTCAAAATAAGGATTGATTTGCCATTCGTCAATGTCAATCAACTTGGCAAAGTCGGCAGCAACTTGGTTGTACGCGCCGAAATGTTCGGTTTTACGGCGAGTCGTCCAGCCGCCGTGCAATGGAGGCAAAACGGTTTGGCTGATGTCTTTAAGGATTTCAGGGATACCCGCAGACAAGTCGTTGTTTAACAGGACGACGCAAGGCGAGAAGCCGTCTGCAAGATGGACGCGCTCGCGGGTACGCAATAAAGGCTCAAGCAAAATTTTGTCGCCCAACGCGGTTTCAAACTCAGTTGGCTCAGTCACTTCAGGATTCAAGCTACCCAAGCGCACTTCATATCCTGCCGAACGCAAAATCTCGCTGAGGGCGTAAACGTTTTGCAGATAGAATGTGTTGCGTGTGTGGTTTTCAGGAATAATCAATACGGATTTGGCCGTTTCACAGGCACGCTGTACCGCATCTTGTGCGGCAACCGCCGCCAGCGGGATAAAGTTGGGATTCAAATTATTGAAGCCGCCCGGAAACAGGTTCATATCGATAGATGAAATTTTGTAACCGGCATTACGGATGTCAACCGAACCATAAAACGGCGGACGGTGTTCGTTCCATTGCGAACGGAACCATGCTTCGATTTTGGCGTGGTTGCATAAGATTTTCGCTTCAAACGCCTGAAGTTGCGACAGATGTTCGGCAGCCATAACCGGTAATTTCATTCTCTATACCTCTTTGTTAAGTGTGGATATTGAGTGAGAATGATAGAACTTTTTAGTGCATTTCGACAAGTATTCTTTCAGATAAGATGCATCTTTTTGTCAACAATTCTACAATTTGTCTAATTTTTAATAAGGATTTTTGAAACTTTGCAACAAATTTTAAAAATTGGACAAATTTCTATTGCACAGCCCCTATAAAAAGCCTAAAATCCGCCCATAAACGCAAACCATCATTCATACCTAACAATAGCAAAGAATACTCATCATGAGCGCACAAACCCTTTACGATAAACTTTGGAACAGCCACGTCGTCCGTGAAGAAGAAGACGGCACTGTCCTGCTTTACATCGACCGCCACCTGGTTCACGAAGTAACCAGTCCGCAAGCATTTGAAGGCTTGAAAATGGCCGGCCGCAAACTCTGGCGTATCGACAGCGTGGTCTCCACAGCCGACCACAACACCCCGACCGGCGACTGGGACAAAGGTATCCAAGATCCGATTTCCAAACTGCAAGTCGATACTTTGGACAAAAATATTAAAGAGTTTGGCGCACTCGCCTACTTCCCGTTTATGGATAAAGGCCAAGGCATTGTGCACGTTATGGGTCCGGAACAAGGTGCAACCCTGCCCGGCATGACTGTTGTCTGCGGTGACTCGCACACTTCCACCCACGGCGCATTCGGCGCATTGGCGCACGGTATCGGCACTTCCGAAGTCGAACACACCATGGCAACCCAATGTATTACCGCTAAAAAATCCAAATCCATGCTGATTGCCGTTGAAGGCCGTCTGAAACCCGGTGTTACCGCCAAAGACGTAGCACTTTATATCATCGGCCAAATCGGTACGGCAGGCGGTACAGGCTACGCCATCGAGTTTGGCGGCGAAGCCATCCGCAGCCTTTCTATGGAAGGCCGCATGACCTTGTGCAATATGGCGATCGAAGCCGGTGCGCGCTCAGGCATGGTTGCCGTTGACCAAACCACTATCGACTATGTAAAAGGCAAACCTTTCGCACCTAAAGGCGAAGCGTGGGACAAAGCCGTCGAATACTGGCGCACGCTGGTGTCTGACGAAGGCGCCGTATTCGATAAAGAATACCACTTCAAAGCCGAAGACATCGAGCCTCAAGTAACTTGGGGTACCTCGCCTGAAATGGTTTTGGACATCAACGGCAAAGTGCCTAATCCTGCCGAAGAAACCGATCCGGTCAAACGCAGCGGCATGGAACGCGCCCTTGAATATATGGGCTTGGAAGCCGGTACGCCATTAAACGAAATCCCTGTCGATATCGTCTTTATCGGTTCTTGTACCAACAGCCGCATCGAAGATTTGCGCGAAGCCGCCGCCATCGCCAAAGGCCGCAAAAAAGCGGACAATGTACAACGCGTATTGATTGTTCCCGGCTCAGGTTTGGTTAAAGAACAGGCCGAAAAAGAAGGCTTGCACGAAGTATTTATCGAAGCCGGTTTTGAATGGCGCGAGCCGGGTTGCTCTATGTGCCTGGCCATGAATGCCGACCGCCTGACCCCGGGACAACGTTGCGCCTCCACTTCCAACCGTAACTTTGAAGGCCGTCAAGGCAACGGCGGACGCACCCACCTCGTCAGCCCTGCCATGGCTGCCGCGGCCGCAGTTACCGGCCACTTTACCGACATCCGCACTATGGCTTAAAATATTTTCAGACGGCCTTTATTCATCAGGCCGTCTGAAACAACATCTTGCTCAAGTAAGTTTTCCTATTGCGCAAAACGTCCGAAAACCTTCTCAATCATTGATAACTTGAAAGGAATCTAATATGAAAAAACTGTTTGCATTGGCTGCCGCAGCCCTCATCCTGTCAGCTTGTTCCAGCACTTGGTCCGGCGCAAAAAACGATGCCAACCGCAATTGGGACAAAACCAAAGAGACTGCCGAGCGCGTAGCCGATAAAACCAAAGAAACCGCTGAACATGTTGCCGACAAGACTGAGGAAGCCGTTAAAAAAGGCGGCAATGCCGTAGGTCGGGGCATGACTCATGTCGGCGAAAAACTTGAAGCCGCTACCGAATAAACCGGCAACCAAGGTCGTCTGAAAAATCCAAACCTTTTTTCAGACGACCTCTTACCCTACATCAATTAAGGCATCCAGAAATATTCAGCATCTCATAAAAAGGAAGAAACCATGAGCAATCCGTCAAGCTGGTTTGGTATTCACGCTCATGATTTGGATCGCGCCAAAGCCTTTTACGAATCCGTATTCGACAAGCCCCTGCAAGACGTTGGTGGCAACGGATTCCGTTTCATTATTTTCCCAGCCGATTACACCCAACACGGTACAGCCGGCATGATTTGGCACGACAGCAACGCCCAGCCCGGCCACGGCGGTACAACCATTTTCTTCAATTGCCCGGATTGTGCCGAAACAGCAGAAAAAGCCGTTGCAGCAGGCGGCAAACTGTTACAAGAGAAATTCCGCATTGCCAACGGCTTTGCAGCATTTATCGAAGATACAGAAGGCAACCGAATCGGTTTGCACAGCACACTCTAACCCGAATAGCCATAAAATTTCCCATTATTACTATAAGAATCTGACATGAAAGCCTTTACCAAAATTACCGCCATCGTTGCCCCGCTCGACCGCAGCAACGTCGATACCGACGCCATCATCCCCAAACAATTTCTGAAATCCATCAAACGCAGCGGCTTCGGCCCCAATGCCTTTGATGAATGGCGTTACCTCGACCACGGCGAACCTGGCATGGACAACAGCAAACGGCCGTTGAATCCGGATTTCTCCCTGAACCAGCCACGCTATCAAGGCGCACAAATCCTGTTGACGCGCAAAAACTTCGGTTGCGGCTCTTCACGCGAACATGCCCCTTGGGCATTGGACGACTACGGCTTCCGCGCCGTCATCGCCCCCAGCTTTGCCGACATCTTCTTCAACAACTGCTACAAAAACGGCCTTTTGCCTATCGTTTTGACAGAAGAACAGGTGGACCAGCTTTTCAAAGAAGTTGAAGCCAACGAAGGCTATCAGCTCTCCATCGACCTTGCCGAACAAACCCTGACTACCCCTAGCGGCGAAACATTCACATTCGACATTACCGAACACCGCAAACACTGCCTCTTAAACGGCTTGGACGAAATCGGCCTGACCCTGCAACACGCTGACGAAATTCATGCCTTTGAAGAAAAACGCCGCCAAAGCCAGCCTTGGCTGTTTAACGGTTGATATACAAAAGGCCGTCTGAAAAATTTAAGTGTTTCAGACGGCCTTTAATCTACACAAATATACCATGATTACCGACACCATAAGCAATGCCACCCGCTACGCTGCCTTGCATCCCGACTTTGCCGAAGCCTTCCATCTGTTGCAGACCCTGGATTTTGCCAAGCTGCCGGACGGCCAAGTGCCATGCGAGAATCCCAATATCCGTATTTTTATCGGCAGCGAGCCGATGAGGACGCAAGGAGAAGTCCAACCTGAAGCGCACTTAAAACACATTGATATTCAAACACCGATTGATGGCAGCGAAACATATGGCTGGATAGACAGAGGCCGTCTGAAAAACGGTTTAGGCTACAACGAAAAGCGCGATATCGAATTTTTCGATTGCGAGCCGGAAACTTGGCTGACCTTGGAGCCCGGCGAATTTGCGCTATTTTTCCCGAATGATGCGCATGCCCCATTGGTCGGCGACAGGGCGAACATACGCAAAGTTGTTTTTAAAATTCGTGTTGAAACTGAACGTCTATAAATATTTCAGACGGCCTTATTCCCTTATTCAGGACACAATATGTCTTTTTTCAGCAGGTTGTTCCGCTCCAAACCCAAATTAATGACTTGGCAGGAATTTGTCGAATACTTTGCCCGTCGCATCCAAGAAGAATTGCATCTTGAGGCAAAAATCGATTGGGGCGAAACTATTGCTTCCTCGCCTATCATCGTCCATTTTTCCGAAGACGATGAAGCGTCATTCAGCACATATTTGAGCAACCATTACACAAGTTATCTGCAAAATCCCGAGGCCTTGGAGGCTATTGTTGCTGCCAATTTAGCGGTTATCTATA
This sequence comes from Neisseria sp. P0014.S002, assembly GCF_051958295.1. Lineage (NCBI taxonomy): Bacteria > Pseudomonadati > Pseudomonadota > Betaproteobacteria > Neisseriales > Neisseriaceae > Neisseria > Neisseria sp. P0014.S002. The sequence continues at coordinate 7,304 of NZ_JBQCVO010000006.1, forward strand.
AGATTCAAGACACTGATGCCAGTGTTTCAGCACAACAAATTCTTCCAACAATTAAAAATACGATTTATCTGGAAAACGCCAGACTGATTACAAATACGGACGAAGCCGAACCTGCCGATTATCTGGTATACAAACCGATTGCGGGCGATATCATGTTGCTTTATATGGTGGATACGGACGAATCCATGCATACGCTCAATCGTGAGCATATGAAAGAGGCCGGTATTGAAGATGAAGACGCCTTGTATCGTACCGCTATGAATAATTTGCGCCAACGGATGAATGGACGTATTCAAATCCATCATGCCGAAGGTTGGTCATTGACTCAAATCCATTTGGACAACGACTATGATGCTTCCCTGATTTTGCTTTTGGACGAAGTACTTAAAGACGATCCTATGCTGCCGGCCAACCCTGTTTTTGCAATCCCGGCACGCAATGCCCTGCTCGTTTGCAGCCCGTCCGATGAAGAGGCTTTGCAGGCGATGGCGAATATCGCCCTGCAGGCATTTGAAGACTCTGCCTACGCGATTTCTACCCAGCTTTACCAGTATCATAATGGTACAATCAGCGTTTTCAGAGCAAATTGATTTAAGGCCGTCTGAAAAACTGACGGCCTGCCATTTACCTAAAACCTTCCCATAAGGAAACCCGAAATGACCAAACATATCGCTATCTTGCGCGGCGACGGCATCGGCCCTGAAATCGTTGCAGAAACCGTCCGCGTACTCGACAAACTTATCGAACAAGGTTTGGATGTCAGCTACGAATACGCGCCTTTGGGCGGCGAAGCCTATGACGAATACGGCCATCCTTATCCAGAATTCACGCAAAACCTTTGCCGTAAAGCCGATGCGGTCCTGCTTGGTGCAGTCGGTTCTCCTCAATACGACAATCTCAACCGTCCACTGCGCCCTGAACGTGGCTTGTTAGCCATCCGTAAAGACTTAAATCTGTTTGCCAATTTGCGCCCTGCCATTTTGTATAAAGAGCTGGCCAATGCTTCTACTTTGAAACCGGAAATCGTAGCCGGCCTCGACATCCTTATCGTACGCGAACTCACCGGCGATATTTACTTTGGCGAACCGCGCGGCATCCGTGTTTTGGAAAACGGCGAACGCGAAGGCTACAACACCATGAAATACAGCGAAAGCGAAATCCGCCGTATTGCTCACGTTGCCTTCCAATCCGCCCAAAAACGCAGCAAAAAAGTCTGCTCCGTAGGCAAAGCCAACGTTTTGGAAACCACCGAACTGTGGCGCGAAATCTTTGAGGAAATCGGCAAAGAATACCCTGATGTCGAGCTTTCCCATATGTACGTTGATAACGCAGCCATGCAATTGGTACGCGCGCCGAAACAGTTTGACGTGATTGCCACCGGCAACATCTTCGGCGACATTCTGTCTGACGAAGCGTCCATGCTGACCGGCTCCATTGGTATGCTGCCTTCCGCTTCTTTAGACGAAAACGGCAAAGGCCTGTACGAACCGTCTCACGGCTCTGCTCCTGACATTGCCGGTCAAAACAAAGCCAATCCGCTGGCGACCGTATTGTCTCTTGCCATGCTGCTGCGTTACAGCCTAAATGACGAAGCACGCGCGCAACAAGTTGAAAACGCCGTACAAAAAGTACTGCAACAAGGCTTGCGTACCGGCGACATTTACGAAGAAGGCACCAAACTGGTTTCCTGCTCCGAAATGGGCGATGCCGTATTGGCTGCTTTGTAAGAGGCCGTCTGAAAAAAGCGTGGGACCAATCCCACGCTTTTTTCTATACAAAAACTTTTAACCATAAAAAAGGGCGTGTCTTCACACGCCCTTATATCTTTTTCAGACGGCCTTAAGATTGAAGCAATCAACCTTTTTTATGTTTGCCGCCAAAGCTGTCGTTAGACTTGCGCTTGCCTTTAAAGCCTTCGCCGCCTTTTTTGAAACCGTCAGACTTCTTGAAACCGTCTTTCTTAAAGCCATCTTTTTTGAAACCATCTTTTTTATGGCCTTCGCCGCGAGCTTTACCGCCGAAACCTTCTTTAGCCGGTTTCTTATCACCGCGCCAACCGCCGGATTTACGATCGCTCCAGCCGCCTTTGCCTTTCGGTTTACCGCCGGCTGATTTGCGTTTGCGTGTCGGTTCCATGCCTTCGATGGTCAGCTCAGGCAATTTACGGCCGATGTATTTTTCGATTTTGTGTACTTTGACGTATTCGTTCACTTCGGCAAAAGTAATCGCAATACCGGTACGGCCTGCGCGGCCGGTACGGCCGATGCGGTGAACGTAATCTTCAGCCTGTTTTGGCAAGTCGTAGTTAATAACGTGGGTAATAGTAGGCACGTCGATACCGCGTGCGGCAACATCGGTAGCAACCAAAATTTTGCAGCGGCCTTTACGCAAGTCCATCAGCGTGCGGTTACGCCAGCCTTGCGGCATATCGCCGTGTAGGCAGTTGGCAGCAAAACCTTTTTCGTACAATTCATCCGCGATGACTTCGGTCATGGCCTTGGTTGATGTAAAGATCACGCATTGGTCGATATTGGCATCGCGCAAGATATGGTCGAGCAGGCGGTTTTTATGGCGCATATCGTCGCAGTACAACAGCTGCTCTTCGATTTTGCCTTGATCGTCCACACGCTCAACTTCGATGGTTTCAGGGTCTTTGGTCAATTTGCGCGCCAGTTTGCCTACCGCGCCGTCCCAAGTGGCAGAGAACAACAAAGTCTGACGGTCGCTCGGTGTCGCTTCCACGATGGTTTCGATGTCGTCGATAAAGCCCATGTCCAACATACGGTCGGCTTCGTCCAGAATCAGCACTTCCAAACGTTCAAAATCAACTTTACCGCTCTGCATCAAGTCCATCAGACGGCCCGGAGTTGCGACAATCAGGTCAACCGGTTTGCTCAAAGCACGGGTTTGGTAGCCGAAAGATGCACCGCCGACAATGCTGACAGTACGGAACCAACGCATATTTTTAGCATACGCCAGCGCGTTTTTTTCCACCTGAGCCGCCAGTTCGCGGGTTGGGGTCAACACCAAGGCGCGCGGGCCTTTGCCCGGTTTTTCGCTGCGCTTGGTCAGTTTTTGCAAAGTCGGCAGCAGGAAAGCTGCGGTTTTGCCTGAACCGGTTTGTGCCGAAGCCATAATGTCGCGGCCATCCAAAGCAAACGGAATCGCTTGCGCCTGAATCGGGGTTGGGCTTTCATAACCCTCGCTGCTTACGGCAGACAAAATGTTTTTATCAAGGTTCAAATCGGCAAATTTAATAGACATATCTATCCTAAGAGACAACAACGCGCACGCCTGAACAATTTCAGACGACCTGAAGCAAAGGAAAGTAACGATACGGGAAATGTGAAGTTACAGGGTTGTCGCAAGCATCTTGCTTGTGGTTAACATCGACGACAACCTGCACAGAAAAGGCTTTGCAAATATGCAAGCAATAAAAGAAACGCGCCCGAAACGGCGGTTTAGGTTGGATGACGATGGCTTCGTATCAAAAGGCGAACGGCGGATAATATAGATTTTATGGATAACAGTCAAGCAAAAAGGCATCAAGTGCGTTAAAATCCAACCCCTTCCTAATACTTATTCAGGCCGTCTGAAACCATGACCGACATTACCCCCTTTGCCAACCGCTTGGGCAAAAACATCAAACATCTTATGAAATGGGCCAAACGCAATAATATCGAAGCCTGGCGCATTTACGACCGCGATATTCCCCAATTTCCCTTTGCCGTCGATGTTTACGGCGATCAAATCCATCTTCAGGAATACGATACCGGCTGGCTGATGCAGCCCGAAGAATACGAAGCATGGCTTTTGGATATATTGGAAGCCATTAGTTTTGTGACAGGCTTTGCGCCCGAACAAATCCACCTCAAACGCCGCGAACGCCAAAAAGGCTTGCAGCAATACGAGAAAACCGGCAAAACCGGCGACGATTTCGTCATTACTGAAAACGGCCGCAAGTTTTGGGTCAACCTCGACAAATACCTCGACACCGGCCTCTTTCTCGACCACCGCAACACGCGTAAAAAAGTCGGCGAAACCGCAGCGGGCAAACGCTTCCTCAACCTGTTTTCCTACACCGGCAGCTTCACCGTCTATGCAGCCACCGGCGGCGCGGTATCCAGCGAAACCGTCGATTTATCCAACACTTATCTCGAGTGGGCAAAACACAATTTCGAACTCAACGGCATCAACCCCGAACAACATAAAATCGTCCGCGCCGATGTGTTCCAATACCTGCAAAATGCCGCAGACGAAGGCAAACAGTTCGACCTTATCGTCATGGATCCGCCCAGCTTCTCCAACAGCAAAAAGATGCTCGACATCCTCGACATCCAGCGCGACCACCAAAAACTCATAGCCGGCGCGATGAACCTGCTCGCTTCAGACGGCATTTTGTACTTCTCCAACAACTTGCGCAGCTTTGTGTTGGATGATTCGGTATCGGAACAATACGCCGTCAAAGACATTTCCAAACAATCCGTTCCCGACGATTTCCGCAACAAGAAAATCCATCAATGCTGGGAAATCAAGTATAAATAAGCATCAGGCCGTCTGAAAGCCAGTTTTCAGACGGCCTGATTACCATATTGAATCTCTCAATCAATAGGTGCATAATTCAAGAAATTGTTGACAATATCAAAAGGAAAAGAACATGCAAAACTACCTGACGCCCAATTTCTCATTCGCCCCCATGATTCCGGAACGCGCGCTCGGCAGCCGGGTTTGGGATACCGAAGGACGAGAATACATTGACCTGTCAGGCGGTATTGCTGTGAACGCGCTAGGCCATTGTCATCCCGATTTGGTCGCTGCCTTGGCCGAGCAGTCGCAAAAACTCTGGCACATTTCTAATATCTATACCACCCAACCAGCGCAAGAATTGGCCAAAAAATTGGTCGAAAACACCTTTGCCGACAAAGTGTTTTTCTGCAATTCCGGCGCAGAGGCCAATGAAGCCGCTCTGAAACTGGCGCGCAAATATGGCCGCGATCATTTTGGCGAGCATAAAACCGAAATCATCTCCTGTCTCAACAGCTTCCACGGCCGCACCCTGTTCACCGTATCCGTCGGTGGCCAGCCCAAATATAGCAAAGACTACGCACCGCTGCCGGCCGACATTACCCACGTTCCCTTCAATGATGTTGCCGCATTAGAAGCAACCATCAGCGACAAAACCTGCGCCGTGATTATCGAGCCGATTCAAGGCGAAAGCGGCATCCTGCCTGCCACCCAAGAATATCTGCAAGCCGCACGCCGTTTGTGCGACAAACACGGCGCTTTGCTGATTTTGGACGAAGTGCAAACCGGCATGGGTCATACGGGCAAACTGTTTGCCTACGAGCATTACGGCGTAACACCCGATATCCTCAGCTCCGCCAAAGCCTTGGGCGGCGGCTTCCCGATTGGCGCAATTCTGACCACCGATAAAATCGCCCCAACCTTCGGCCCCGGAACACATGGCTCGACCTTTGGCGGCAATCCGATGGCGTGTGCTGTCGGCAGTCGCGCATTCGACATCATCAATGCGCCTGAAACATTGGCACACGTTAAACAACAAGGCCAAAAACTTCAGACGGCCTTGCGTGAATTGGGCAAAAAAACCGGCGTATTTAAAGAAGTCCGCGGCATGGGCTTGCTGCTCGGCTGCGTGTTGGCAGACAAATACGCAGGCAAGGCATCGGAAATTACCGCCGCCGCTTTGAAACACGGCCTGATGGTACTGGTTGCCGGCGCCAATGTGGTGCGCTTTGCCCCCAGCCTGCTGCTGAACAATGAAGACATGGCCGAAGGCTTGAAACGTTTTGAAGCGGCTTTGGACGAATGGTTGGCCTGATTTTTAAAACCCAATATCCAAATTAGCCGACAGCTTTTGTTCTTAATTGATACCATATAGTGAAGGCCGTCTGAAAGACCGTTTTGAGTTTTTCAGACGGCCTTTTTTCAATATTGAAAACAACATCCGCCTACATGCTTTGTCATTTGATGTTTGTTAAAAATTGTACCTCCTCTTCGTGTTACGCTTGGCAAACAATTTGATTTTGCGAAGAAAAGGAGCAGGAGATGGTATCGTTGAAAACACAAATCGCCGGTTTTTCCTTTAACAACTGCCTGATGAATGCAGCGGGTGTATCATGCATGACTGTTGAGGAATTGGAAGCGGTCAGACAGTCTTCGGCAGGCACTTTCATTACCAAGACCGCAACGCTTACCCCTCGTCAAGGCAATCCCGAACCGCGTTATCGGGACGTACCTCTCGGCAGCATCAATTCAATGGGTTTGCCGAATCAAGGCATTGATTACTATCTAGATTACCTGCTTACCCTTCAAGAGTCTCAGCCGGAACGGACATTTTTCCTATCACTGGTCGGCTTGTCGCCCGATGAAACGCACATGTTGTTAAAAAAAGTGCAAAACAGCGGGTTTAACGGCATTACCGAACTCAACCTATCCTGCCCAAATGTCCCCGGCAAACCGCAAATCGCCTACGACTTTGAAACCACCGAGATGATTTTGGATAATGCCTTTACCTACTTCGACAAGCCCTTGGGCATCAAATTGCCGCCGTATTTCGACATTGCCCATTTCGATCAAGCGGCGAAAGTGTTCAACCGCTATCCCTTAAAATTCGTCAACTGCGTCAACTCCATCGGCAATGGTATGTATATCGAAGACGAATCCGTCGTGATCCGCCCGAAAAACGGCTTCGGCGGCATTGGAGGCCAATACATCAAACCGACTGCGCTCGCCAATGTCCACGCGTTCTATCAAAGATTAGATCCGTCTATCCAAATCATTGGAACGGGAGGCGTTTACAGCGGCCGCGATGCGTTTGAACACATCTTGTGCGGCGCAAGTATGGTGCAGATCGGCACGGCGCTACACCAGCAAGGCGTAGACATTTTTGAACGGGTTTCCCTTGAATTAAAAGCCATCATGGCGCAAAAAGGCTATGAGAAGCTGGAAGACTTCAAAGGCAAATTGAAATATCTTGCATAAGGTTTACTCTAAAAAAACGCCCAAGGCCGTCTGAAAATTCAGACGGCCTTGTTGTATAATTACTCCCCACATTACCTGTCTTCCCCTTCAATGAAACTCAACCCCCAACAGCAAGCCGCGGTCAAATATCTAGGCGGCCCCCTGCTCGTCCTTGCCGGCGCAGGCAGCGGCAAAACCGGCGTAATTACGCAAAAAATCAAACATTTGATTGTCAATGTCGGCTATTTGCCGCATACCGTCGCCGCGATTACCTTTACCAATAAAGCCGCCACGGAAATGCAGGAGCGCGTCTCTAAAATGCTGCCCAAGTCGCAAACGCGCGGGCTGACGATTTGCACGTTCCACTCTTTGGGCATGAAGATTTTGCGCGAAGAGGCCAATCAAATCGGTTACAAAAAAAACTTTTCCATCCTCGACTCTACCGACAGTGCCAAAATCATCGGCGAGCTCTTGGGTGGTACGGGCAAAGAAGCCATATTCAAAGCGCAACACCAAATTTCCCTTTGGAAAAACGATCTAAAAACGCCTGAAGATGTCGTTCAGACGGCCGCTAACGTGTGGGAACAACAAACAGCACGCGTCTATGCGAGTTATCAGGAAACCCTGCAAAGCTATCAGGCGGTGGACTTCGACGACTTAATCCGCCTGCCTGCCGTGCTGTTGCAGCAAAACAGCGAAGTGCGCAACAAATGGCAGCGGCGGCTACGTTATCTGTTGGTTGACGAATGCCAAGATACGAATACCTGCCAATTTACGCTGATGAAACTCTTGACCGGCGCGGAAGGCATGTTTACCGCCGTCGGCGACGACGACCAATCCATCTACGCATGGCGCGGTGCGAATATGGAAAACCTGCGCAAAATGCAGGAAGACTATCCGCAGATGAAAGTCATCAAGCTGGAGCAAAACTACCGCTCCACCGCGCGGATTCTCAAAATCGCCAACAAAGTGATTGAAAACAATCCCAAGCTGTTCACCAAAAAACTTTGGTCGCAGTTCGGCGAAGGCGAAATCGTCAAAGTCGTTGCCTGCCAAAACGAACAACACGAAGCCGACTGGGTCGTCAGCCAAATCGTCAAGCAGAAGCTGGTCGGCGGCGACAAAACCCAATACGCCGATTTCGCCGTGTTATACCGCGGCAACCATCAGGCGCGGATTTTTGAAGAAGCCTTGCGCAGTGCGCGCGTTCCCTACCAACTCTCCGGCGGGCAGAGTTTTTTCGACAAAGCCGAAATTAAAGACGTCTTGTCCTATTTGCGCCTGCTTGCCAACCCCAACGACGATCCCGCCTTCCTGCGCACCGTAACCACGCCCAAACGCGGCATCGGCGACGTTACACTGGGCAAGCTCAACACCTACGCACACGAACACGAATGCAGTCTGTATGAAGCCGCGCAAACCGAAGAAGCCCTTGCCCTGTTGAACAATACCAACCGCCAACACCTGCAAGCCTTTATGGATATGTTCGGCAGCTACCGCGCCAAAGCCGAAACCAGCGAAGCGGGCGAACTCATCAACAGCCTGCTCAAAGAAATCGACTACGAAAACCACCTGCTTGCCAGTGAAGAAGGCAAAGCCGGCGAAATCAAATGGCGCAACGTCAGCGACCTGACCGGCTGGCTAGAGCGCAAAGGCGAACAAGACGGCAAAAACATCATCGAACTTGCCCAAACCGTCGCCCTGATGACGCTTTTGGAAGGCAAAAGTAAAGAAGAAGTCGATGCCGTCAAACTCTCCACCCTGCACGCTTCCAAAGGTTTGGAATACCCCTATGTTTTCCTTGTCGGTTGCGAAGAAGGCATCCTGCCGCACAACGACAGCATCGAAGAAGACAACGTCGAAGAAGAACGCCGCCTGATGTACGTCGGCATCACCCGCGCCAAACGCCAGCTTACGCTGACCCACTGCGTCAAACGCAAAAAACAAGGCACATGGCAGTTCCCCGAACCCAGCCGCTTCATAGATGAAATGCCGCAGGAAGACATCAAAATCCTAGGCCGCAAAGGCGGCGAGCCGATTGTGAGCAAGGAAGAAGGAAAAAGTAATTTAGCAGGATTGCTGGATATGTTGGGAAACAAAAGAAAAGGATAAAGCAAGGCCGTCTGAAAGCAATGTTTCAGACGGCCTTATTGTCAGCAAAATGTCAAAGTCAACAATCAAATAATTTTTACTTTATACCTTTATGCTCATCTACTCCCATTCCTCCCGATTCTTCAAAAATAAACAAAAATAATCGATTAATCAGGTACAAAATAAAAAACTAGGCGGCACGATTGCCTTATTCCCCTTCAGTTTACAAGCAAAAATTGTCAACACTTGAAGTATAAATTCACAAGCAAAATTGCATTTTTCAGGTATAATAATGGATTCCCCAACTGCATTTTGTGAGCTGAATCCATGTCTGTTGTTCTGCCCTTGCGCGGTGTAACCGCCCTTTCCGATTTCCGTGTTGAAAAACTCTTCCAAAAAGCAGCCGCCCTCGGCCTGCCCGAAGTCAAATTAAGCAGCGAATTTTGGTATTTTGTCGGTAGCGAAAAAGCACTTGATGCCGCGACAGTCGAAAAACTGCAAGCCTTACTGGCAGCGCAAAGCGTTGAACAAGCGCCCAAAGCGCGCGAGGGCTTGCATTTATTTTTGGTAACGCCCCGTTTGGGCACGATTTCCCCTTGGGCTTCCAAGGCGACCAATATCGCGGAAAACTGCGGTTTGGAAGGCATAGAGCGCATCGAACGCGGCATGGCGGTGTGGCTGGAAGGTCGTCTGAACGACGATGAGAAACAGCAATGGGCGGCTTTGTTGCACGACCGCATGACCGAATCCGTATTGCCCGATTTTCAGACGGCCTCCAAATTGTTCCACCATCTCGAATCCGAAACCTTCTCTACCGTTGATGTTTTGGGCGGCGGTAAAGAGGCTTTGGTCAAAGCCAATACCGAAATGGGCTTGGCACTTTCCGCCGATGAAATCGATTATCTGGTTGAAAACTATCAGGTTTTGCAGCGTAATCCGTCTGATGTCGAGCTGATGATGTTCGCGCAGGCAAACAGCGAACACTGCCGCCACAAAATCTTCAACGCCGATTTCATCCTCAACGGCGAAAAACAGCCGAAATCCCTCTTTGGCATGATTCGCGATACGCACAATGCGCATCCTGAAGGCACGGTCGTCGCCTATAAAGACAATTCGTCCGTAATTGAAGGCGCGAAAATCGAGCGCCTCTATCCAAATGCGGCAGAAAACCAAGGCTACCGTTTCCACGAAGAAGACACCCATATCATCATGAAAGTGGAAACACACAACCACCCAACCGCCATTGCGCCATTTGCCGGTGCGGCAACGGGTGCGGGCGGTGAAATCCGTGACGAAGGCGCAACAGGTAAAGGCTCACGTCCGAAAGCAGGTTTGACCGGCTTTACCGTGTCCAACCTGAATATCCCTGGCTTGGAGCAGCCTTGGGAACAAGCCTACGGCAAACCCGGCCATATTGCTTCTCCTTTAGACATCATGATTGAAGGTCCCATCGGCGGCGCGGCGTTCAACAACGAATTCGGTCGCCCGAACCTCTTGGGCTACTTCCGCACTTTTGAAGAAAAATTCGACGGTCAGGTTCGCGGCTACCACAAACCGATTATGATTGCGGGCGGCTTGGGCAGCATTCAGGCGCAGCAGACGCATAAAGACGAAATCCCCGAAGGCGCATTACTGATCCAACTGGGCGGTCCTGGCATGCTTATCGGCTTGGGCGGCGGCGCGGCTTCTTCGATGAACACCGGTACAAACGACGCGTCTTTGGACTTCAACTCCGTACAACGCGGCAACCCCGAAATCGAACGCCGCGCGCAGGAAGTCATCGACCGCTGCTGGCAGCTCGGCGACAAAAACCCGATTATCTCCATCCACGACGTTGGCGCAGGCGGCCTGTCCAACGCCTTCCCTGAACTCGTCAACGATGCCGGCCGCGGCGCGGTATTCAAGCTGCGCGAAGTGCCGCTGGAAGAACACGGCCTTAACCCGTTGCAAATTTGGTGCAACGAATCGCAAGAGCGTTATGTCTTGTCCATTTTGGAAAAAGATTTGGACACCTTCCGCGCCATCTGCGAACGCGAACGCTGCCCGTTTGCCGTAGTCGGCACGGCGACTGACGACGGCTATTTGAAAGTGCGCGACGATTTGTTCTCCAACAACCCCGTCGATTTGCCGCTGAACGTTTTGCTCGGCAAACCGCCCAAAACCACGCGCACCGACAAAACCGTGAGGTCGTCTGAAAAACCGTTTAACGCCGGCGATATCGACATCACTGAAGCCGCCTACCGCGTTTTGCGCCTGCCCACCGTAGCCGCCAAAAACTTCCTGATTACCATCGGCGACCGCAGCGTCGGCGGCATGACCCACCGTGACCAAATGGTCGGCAAATACCAAACCCCCGTAGCCGACTGCGCCGTTACCATGATGGGCTTCAACACCTATCGCGGCGAAGCGATGTCTATGGGCGAAAAACCGACCGTCGCCCTGTTTGACGCGCCTGCCTCGGGCAGAATGTGCATCGGCGAAGCCATCACCAACATCGCGGCGGTCAACATCGGCGACATCGGCAACATCAAGCTCTCCGCCAACTGGATGGCGGCGTGCGGCAACGAAGGCGAAGACGAAAAACTCTACCGCACCGTCGAAGCTGTTTCTAAAGCCTGTCAGGCATTGGACTTGAGCATTCCCGTGGGCAAAGACAGCCTGTCGATGAAAACCGTATGGCAGGACGGCGAAGAGAAAAAATCCGTCGTCTCGCCGTTGAGCCTGATTATCTCCGCGTTCGCACCTGTCAAAGACGTGCGCAAGACTGTTACGCCCGAATTGAAAAACGTTGAAGACAGCGTATTGCTGTTTGTCGATTTAGGCTTCGGCAAAGCGCGCATGGGCGGCTCTGCATTCGGTCAGGTATACAACAATATGAGCGGCGATGCGCCCGATTTGGACGATACAGGTCGTCTGAAAGACTTTTACGGTGTGATTCAGCAGCTTGTCGCCGAAGACAAACTTTTGGCGTATCACGACCGCAGCGACGGCGGCTTGTTTGCGACGCTGGCAGAAATGGCGTTTGCGGGGCGGTGCGGCTTGGATATAGATTTAAATTTATTGCTTGCACAAACATTTATTACCAACCATACCGCTCTGTCTCAATCATTGCGGACTGAAGAGGTAAAAGCGTTGGCTGAATGGCAAGAAACCATTGCCCGCACATTATTTAATGAAGAGTTGGGTGCTGTTATCCAAGTTAGAAAACAAGATGTTGCCGATATTATCAATTTATTCTATCAACAACAGCTGCATCATAATGTCTTTGAAATCGGTACGGTAACTGATGAGAACACGTTAATCATCCGCGACGGGCAAACGCACCTTATTTCTGACAACCTAATCAAACTGCAACAAACCTGGCAAGAAACCAGCCATCAAATCCAACGCCTGCGCGACAACCCCGCCTGCGCCGACAGCGAGTTCGCCCTGATTGGCGACAATGAACGCAGCGCATTGTTTGCCGACGTGAAATTCGACGTGAATGAAGACATCGCCGCGCCTTTCGTCAACAGCGGCGCGAAACCCAAAATCGCCATCCTGCGCGAACAGGGCGTAAACGGGCACATCGAAATGGCCGCCGCCTTCACCCGCGCCGGCTTCGATGCCTACGACGTGCATATGTCCGACCTGATGGCAGGCCGCGTCCACCTTGCCGACTTCAAAATGCTGGCGGCGTGCGGCGGCTTCAGCTACGGCGACGTACTCGGCGCGGGCGAAGGCTGGGCGAAATCCATCCTGTTCCACCCCGCCCTGCGCGACCAGTTCGCCGCCTTCTTCGCCGACCCGGACACACTGACACTGGGCGTGTGCAACGGCTGCCAAATGGTCAGCAACCTCGCCGAAATCATCCCCGGCACGGCAGGCTGGCCGAAGTTCAAGCGCAACCTGAGCGAACAGTTCGAAGCGCGCCTGAGCATGGTTCATGTCCCCAAATCAGCTTCCCTGATCCTGAACGAAATGCAAGGCTCCAGCCTGCCCGTCGTCGTCAGCCACGGCGAAGGCCGCGCCGACTTTGCGCTTCACGGCGGCAAAATTTCAGACGGCCTCGGCATCGCGCTGCAATACGTCGACGGACAAAACCAAGTTACCCAAACCTACCCGCTCAACCCGAACGGCTCGCCGCAAGGCATCGCCGGCGTTACCAACGCCGACGGCCGCGTTACCATCATGATGCCCCACCCCGAACGCGTATACCGCGCCGCACAAATGAGCTGGAAACCGGAAGACTGGACGGAACTGTCCGGCTGGTACCGTTTGTTTGCTGGAGCAAGGAAGGCTTTGGGCTAAATCGTGCCCTGATTGACTGATTGGCAAGAAAAGGTCGTCTGAAAACCTCAAACTAAGGTTTTCAGACGACCTTTTTGAAAATAAACAACTTCATAGAAATTATGGAAAACAATTTGGAGAAACTTATGTCTGATAGAAAAATTTTTAAAGATATGCCAGATGATGGAGCTTATATTGACTGGCTTAAGAACAATAAAAATGGTTTTGTACTAAACATAGACAAAGGTGGAACCCAATCCATATACCCTATGTTACACAAAGTTAGTGGTGGCTGTAACAGCTTTCCTACTGAACGAAAAGACAAAAATTGGACGACAACCGATTCAGATTATTTTAAAGTTTGTTCTAACTCCCGTGAGAAACTCAGTGAGTGGAGTTGGAGTGAATACGATAGAGAAAACAGATGTAAAACTTGTTTTAAAAAGGAATTAGACGAAGAAAAGACAGCTTGGCTGACTGAAGAGCAAAATTTTTACACGAATTCTATCCCACACTTAGGAAAAAATATAGCTGAACTCGAAAACCGTTTAGCCTCCGAAACTAGCCCAGAAAAGCAAACCGAACTAGAAATCTTAATAAAAGTCCGCAGAGGGCAAGATCAATTCCGACAAGACCTACTCAAACTACATCCGAACTGCCCGCTAACAGGTCTAGATATTCAGTCTTTACTTATTGCCAGCCATATTAAACCTTGGAGCAAATGCAACAATGAAGAGCGTTTAGACCCCTTCAATGGTCTGATGCTCGCACCCAATGTCGACGCATTATTTGATAAAGGACTGATTACGTTTGATACCGACGGGATGATAAAAATCCACCCGACAATCGATCTGGAAAATCAAAAGCGGCTTGGAATTTCTCCCGATATGAAATTAAAAATCGAACCTGAAAGCAAAAAATATTTCGAGTATCACCGCAACCATGTTTTCCAAAAAGAAGAATAAATAGTGTTGAACAGTCCGTTGACTTAAGGTCGTCTGAAAACGATTTAGCGAACCCCGCTCTATCTGTTTTCAGACGACCTTTTGCGTCCTTTTGCGTATAAAGACCAAACCCGTCGCCGTCCTTCTGTATAATTCCCACTTTTAAACTATAATCGACATATTCAGACGGCCTTTCCCGACATTATGACTCGACAAGCCTTTATCCTCAGCGATTGCGAATTTTCCGAATGCGGAGAAAAGCCTTATGCCCTGTTGACCGCGAATCCGACTAAGGAGCACCACTTCGTCGCCCAAACCGAGCAGCGGCAGCATGCGCATAATCCGCAGGTCAGCCCGCAAAACCAAAACGTTTACCGCCTGCCTCTGTCAATGTTCCATACTGGCGAAAAAGCCCGTGGCAAAGAACAAAACCGCAGCGAAGCGATAAGCGTCAACATCATCGGCAACTTGGCGGCGAAAAACCTCTATACGCTGACCTTTGTCGAAGACTCCGCCAACCAATACAATCTAGAAAGCTGGTTCAACCGTCATGAAAGCGGCTACGAAGAGGCCTGCAATCATCTGCGTACCTTACCTGCAGGCCGTCTGAAAACAACTACGGCAAATGCCGACACCGTCAAAGTACCGGATGCCTTGTGGCGGATATTGCGGCTGAAATTCCTCGGTATCCTGCGCAATCCGCACAACCATAAAAACCTGTTTGCCCATCGCCTGCATCAAACACTTCGGGCGCGGCTACCGGAAGTCGGTTTTGAATTTGTCCGCTTAATCAGCAAACGCGACCCCAAACGCATCGAAGCCATTATGCAGAATTACCGTTTCACTTTTCTCGGCTATGTCGATTGGCTGGGTGGGCTTTACGGTATGTTGAGCGAAGGCGTGGCGCAACCGTCGTTGTTTGAACGGCTGTTTTGCAATATCTTTGCCGAACCCGAAGCAGTGAAAATCGAATTGTTCCGCTATCCGGAAAACACGGGGCTGTGTCTGTTTGGCGACAGCAGTTTCTGCCTGCAAGCCTCGGCCAAACTATTCAGCATCGGCGTTAATATCTCGCACGATATGTTTGCCATCGTCCATCTGCAAACCGACCGTTGGCACGCGTTTAAAAACACCTTTCATCACGACGCGCCCAAACTGCAAGGCCAAGTGCGGATTATCGACGGCGACCAAACCCAAAGATTGCTGTTCAACCGACTGTGCATCCATCAAGCCCATGAAGCCGTATTCGGCCAAAGCCCGAATATCAAAGATTATTTAGAGGCCGTCTGAAACCCCTAACCAGAAGAAAGCATATGAAAATCACGCCAATCCAAGCCCTAAACGACAACTACATCTGGATGATTCAAGAAGGCAACCATGCCGCCTGCGTCGATCCGTCCGATGCCACGCCCGTTTTGAAATTCCTCGTCCACAACCGCCTGATGCTGGCGCAAACATGGATTACCCATCCGCACCCCGACCATACCGGCGGCGCAAAAAGCCTGTTCCACGGCTTTTTAGAATCCCCAATCTATGGCGAAAGCGACATCGACGTAGCGACGCATACCGTCACCGCAGGTACGCAGTTCCCGTTTGGCGAAGGCTTGGTTACCGTTTGGGCAACCCCCGGCCATACCGACCGCCACATCAGCTATCTACTGGAAAATTCAGACGGCCTGCACGTTTTCTGCGGCGATACCTTGTTCTCAGCAGGTTGCGGCCGCGTATTTACCGGCACAATCGAGCAGCTTTACGACAGTTTCCACCGATTCAACCAATTGCCCGAAAAAACGCTGTTTTATCCGGCGCACGAATATACAGCCTCCAATCTGCGCTTTGCCCTGCATATCGAGCCGGACAATGCCGACATTCAGACGGCCTTGGACGCAGCCGAACACACACCGACACTGCCTGTCAGCCTGGCCCACGAACGCAAAGTCAATCCGTTTCTCCGCATTCACCTGCCCCAAGTTCAGGCACGCGCCGAAGAATTGAGCGGACGGAAATTAAACAGCGAACTCGAAGTCTTCGCCGCTTTGCGTGAATTAAAAAATCAATTTTAATTGGGCTTGGTCCTTAAAGAATAAGGCCGTCTGAACAATATCTGTTCAGACGGCCTTTTATTATTCAGGGATTATTCCCATTCAATCGTAGCAGGCGGTTTGCCGCTGACATCATAAACCACGCGGTTGATGCCTTTGACTTCGTTGATGATGCGGTTGGACACGCGGCCGAGCAGCGAGTATGGCAGCTCAGCCCAGTGCGCAGTCATAAAGTCGCTGGTGATCACGGCACGCAAGGCAACGACGTAATCGTAAGTACGGCCATCGCCCATCACGCCGACGGATTTCACAGGCAGGAATACGGCAAAGGCTTGGCTGGTCAGGTCGTACCAAGATGTGCCGTTTTCATCGGTAGTATTGCGCAATTCTTGAATGAAAATATCGTCTGCTTGACGGAGCAAGTCGGCGTATTCTTTTTTCACTTCTCCCAAAATACGCACACCCAAACCCGGGCCCGGGAATGGATGACGGTACACCATTTCGCGCGGCAGACCCAAAGCGACGCCCAGTTCGCGTACTTCGTCTTTGAACAAGTCGCGCAAAGGCTCAAGCAGCTTGAGCTTCATGTTTTCAGGCAGACCGCCGACATTGTGGTGGGATTTGATGGCGTGGGCTTTTTTGGTTTTCGCGCCTGCGGATTCGATTACGTCAGGGTAAATCGTACCTTGCGCCAACCATTTGGCGTTGGTGAGTTTTTTCTCTTCAGCGTCAAATACTTCGATAAATTCTGCACCGATAATTTTGCGTTTTTTCTCTGGATCGGTCACGCCGGCAAGTTTCGCCAAAAACTGCTCTTCGGCATCAACGTGAATCACGCGTACGCCCAAGTTGCGGGCAAACATATCCATCACCATTTTGCCTTCGTTCAGACGCAACAGGCCGTGGTCAACAAACACGCAGGTCAGTTGGTCGCCGATGGCACGGTGAATCAGCGCCGCCGCTACGGAAGAGTCCACGCCGCCGGACAAACCCAAAATCACTTCGTCGTTGCCGACTTGTTCGCGGATTTTGGCAACGGCTTCTTCGATGTAGTTCGGCATGGTCCAGCTGGGTTGTGCGCCGCAAATATCTAAGACAAAGCGGTTCAACAGCGCGCGGCCTTGTTTGGTGTGGGTCACTTCAGGGTGGAATTGGATACCGTAGAATTGTTTCTCAGCGTTTTCCATCATGGCAATCGGGCAAGACGGGGTGTCGCCGATGACAGAGAAGCCGGTAGGCAGTTTGGAAACTTTATCGCCATGGCTCATCCATACGTCGAGCGTATTAGGCGCATCGTCTTGAATGCCGCGTGTCAGCTCGCTGTCGATGGTTTTAACTTGCGCATAACCGAATTCGCGTTGGTTGCCCGGGCTAACTTCGCCGCCCAAGTGGTGCGCCATAAATTGCATGCCGTAGCAGATGCCCAAAACAGGAATGCCCAAATCAAAAATACCGGTATCGGCTTGATAATCGGATTCGTAAACGGAATTAGGACCGCCGGAGAGGATGATGCCTTTCGGATTAAAGGCTTTGATTTCTTCCAAAGGCATGTCGAAAGAATGCAGTTCGCAGTAAACGTGGGCTTCGCGCACGCGGCGGGCGATCAGCTGGGTAACTTGCGAGCCGAAGTCGAGAATAAGGATTTTGTCTTGGGTCATGGCGGAAACTTTGCAAAATGTAAGAAAACGGTGCGACCGGGAGGGCAAATTTCAAATTTAAACCACAATAAAAAAGGCCGTCTGAAACGGCGGATTATACCATTGTTCAAACGGCCTTTATAGGGCAAAACCCAAATCTCTCATCTTTCTATTTTGTGTGTTTCTCAGGAATCATATCGCTGCGCGAGAGCAACAGCAGGCAACCCAACACGACCATACCGATGGCCAGCAACGGCGAGAGGTAAATCCAGTAACTCATGTGCAGATAAATGGCTGTACCGATATAAACCAGCATCGGGCCGGAAACGATGGACTGTTTGTTGATGCCGTCCATAATCAACACGGCAAAGCCCAAAATAATTAATGCACCGGCAATCATGGTCGATGTCGCAGGCAAAATATCCGTAGCACGTAAAAACCAAATCGCACCAAAGATAATCAAAAACAAAGGCAGAAAAAGTGAGGGACGGGACATAACAACGCTCCGTAAAGGTTTCAGACGGCCTGTATTATTGGGTGCGCCGGCCATGCAGGCAAGATATAAAAATGCAATCTTGTGTGTAATTATGCAAAGGTTGTCTCAACAAAAAGGCCGTCTGAACAGCGGCAAACCGAAATCGAATATTTCAATTTTTCCTGTTACAGACGGCCTTTTAAAGAATCAGGCTTTGCCGGTGCTGCCGAATCCGCCTTCACCGCGCTCGCTGGCGGCAAACTCGTCCACAACCTTAAACGCAGCTTGGACAACCGGCACAATCACCATTTGCGCGATTCGTTCCATCGGCTCGATGGTAAACGTTTCTTTACCACGGTTCCACAAAGAAACCTTCAATTCGCCTTGATAATCCGAGTCAATCAAACCGACCAAATTGCCCAAAACAATACCGTGCTTATGACCCAAGCCGGAACGCGGCAACAAAACGGCTGCATACGCAGGGTTGGCCAAATGCACCGCCAAACCGGTAGGAACGAGATATACATCGCCCGGCTGCAATACAATGGCTTCATCCAGGCAGGCACGCAAGTCCAAACCGGCAGAACCGGGCGTTGCATAAGCAGGCAGGGAATCGGCCATTTTCGGATTTAAGATTTTCAGTTCGACTTCGGTTTGCATGACAGGACTCCGTATTGTTCTATATTGGAAAGGGCTACGATTATACACAAATGCCCTTGAGGCCGTCTGAAAAAACAGAGTATGATTCAGTCAGACCTAAGGAGAAAAATCATGGATCTGCACAATATCCGCGAAGATTACAGCAAACGCGAGCTGTCGGAAGCCGAATGCCACGCCGACCCGATTGTCCAATTCGAGCAATGGCTGAACGAAGCCATTCACGCCGAAGTCAACGAACCGACTGCGGTCAACGTTGCCGCCGTGGGCGAAGACGGCAGGCCAAACAGCCGCATGGTGCTGCTGAAAGAAGTCAACCCCAAAGGCTTTGTTTTCTTTACCAATTACCACAGCCGCAAAGGCCGCTCCTATACGGCACACCCCTTTGCCGCCATGACTTTTTTCTGGCCGGAACTCGAACGCCAAGTGCGCGTTGAAGGGCGCATTGAAAAACTCGATGCCGCCGCTTCGGACGAATATTTTGAAAGCCGCCCCTACACCAGCCGTATCGGCGCATGGGCAAGCGATCAAAGCGAAGTGATTTCCAGCAAAGCCGTTTTGGTGGCCAAAGCCGCAGCCGTCGGCGTCAAACATCCCCTGCATGTTCCCCGCCCGCCGCATTGGGGCGGATACCTCGTTATTCCCGACCGCATCGAATTCTGGCAAGGCCGCCCCAGCCGCCTGCATGACCGCATCCAATACCGCCTGGTTGACAGCAACTGGATACGCGAACGCCTTTCGCCATAATTTTCGGATTTTCAAACAAAAAATTACTGGTTGAGTTACAATACAGTCTTTCATCGGCAGGCCGTCTGAATCTGATTTTCAGACGGCCTTTTCCCCCAATCCAACCCCTGCCGCAACTGCCGCAGAAGAACCGCTTTTTCAAGCGAGTTAGGAAAAATCATGTCCAAACAGCCTTCCAGCAAACGTCAATGGCGCGACGGCGTATCGTCTACAGTCAAGAAACCTTCCAAACCGGCCAAATCCTTTGCCAATAAAAAACGTCCAGACAACGAACGAAAAACATCAGGCAAAACTTACGGCCAAAAAGTTTCAGACGGCCCCAAAGCTCAAAATACCGCCCCAAAACAACGAGCCGCCAAAGCCAAAAAACTGGTCGTCCGCAATCCAAATCAAAAAATCATGGAGCATGCCCGCGATTTGAAAGAGCGCCGCAGCGACCTTTCACGCTTCGAACCCGAGCGCCTGCAAAAAGTCCTGGCCGCTTCCGGCGTCGGCTCACGTCGCGAAATGGAAGAATGGATCAGCAACGGCTGGGTAACGGTCAACGGCCGCGTAGCCCAACTGGGCGAAAAAGTTACGCCCGACGACCACGTTACCGTCAAAGGCAGCATCATCAAACTCAAATGGGCAGACCGCCTGCCGCGTATCATCCTCTACTACAAACAAGAAGGCGAAATCGTTTCCCGCGACGACCCCCAAGGCCGCGTCAGCATTTTCGACCGCCTGCCGCAAGCAGCCAGCAGCCGCTGGGTGGCCATCGGCCGTTTGGACATCAATACCAGCGGCCTCTTGATTCTGACCACTTCAGGCGAACTGGTTCAACGCTTTGCCCACCCCAGCTTTGAAGTCGAACGCGAATACGCCGTGCGCGTATTGGGCGAGTTGACCACCGAACAAATGCGCGTCCTGACCGAAGAAGGCGTCATGCTCGAAGACGGTTTGGCTAAAGTAGAACGTATCTACGAACAAGGCGGCGAAGGCGCAAACAAATGGTACAACGTCGTCATCAAAGAAGGCCGCAACCGCGAAGTACGCCGTATTTTTGAAAGCCAAGGCCTGACCGTCAGCCGTCTCGTCCGCGTAGGCTTCGGCCCCATCGGCCTGCCAAACCGCCTCAAACGCGGCCAGTTCTACGAACTCAATCCGGCAGAAGTCGCCAACATCATCAAATGGGCGGATATGCTGCTTCCGGGGGAACGTCGCCGAAAGAAAAGTTAATGTAAGATAAATCGGTGCTGAGGCCTTTACAAAATCGTCTCAGCCCGACAAAATCTTGCCTAAGTCATAAAAATAGTGGGTATTGAAAGGATTTTCCTTATCCAACACATTCATCGGACTGCCATGTCCGACAAATAATACAGGCATTTTTTCATCGTTGCCTCCTTAATATCTGATGAGGCGGATTGTACGGATAAATGATTAAGCAATAAATCTCAATTTATGAACAACATATTTTCCCAGTAGGAAATGATGAAATATTCTTTGGCTTTGCTGCAAAGTTAAAAATAGGTCGTCTGAAATGTTTAGAGAAAAAGTAAGGTGTGCCGGAGCACACCATGTTTAACGGTTACTGCCCCGTTTTCCACGCGAAGATGCGTTTCAAATTATCCACCGTGTCGTGATGCATGATGGCGGCGAACGTGCCATCCAGTTTGGCAATTTCTGCTTTGTCTTCATCACTGAGGACAAAGTCAAACACGTTCAAGTTTTCCGCCATGCGTTCGGGTTTGGTGGATTTTGCCAATACCACAATATCGCGTTCCACCAGCCAGCGGGTAATCACCTGCGCCACGGATTTGCCGTATTTTGCACCGATTTTGCTTAACACAGGATTGTGGAAAATATCGTTTTTACCTTCGGCAAACGGCGCCCACGCTTCCACGGAGATGCCTTCAGCCTGCAAAGCGGCAACGGCTTCGGTTTTTTGTTGAAACGGATTGATTTCAATCTGATTGGCTTGTGGCATCATTTTATTGAACAGCCCCAAATCCACCGCGCGTACGGGCGAAAATTTTTAAGTTTTTAAAGTTTGAAAAACGCTTGGGAACTTGACCGCACTTTTGCGTATAGATAAGGAAAAGGTCGTCTGAAAAACTAAATCCGTTTTCAGACGATCTTTTAACAATAAAAGCATGGACGTTTACACTATCGGTAATGGAACTATAATTTACTTTCGACCAATATCCTTATACGTTAGAACTAATCCACTCATTAAAGGCAGATTGTATAATATCTGCATTATATACCCTACCTATATTAGGTATAGGGTTGTTTATAGATGAAAACCAATTCTCAACATTTTGATTACTGTTTCTAGCTTTTAATCCATCAATAAAATTAATATATGATAGCGATGAATACATTAATCTACCATAACCATCTTTATCTCCTAATGATGAAAGATTAGATGCTTTAGTGACAGCTGTACCAATCCATACTTTTTCATTAATTCCGACACCTTTCCTCCCTGTTTTAATGACTAAATCATTTCCTGACGACATCCCTATTCCTGCTCGAATAGGAGCAATCCCTCTTTGCTCTAACATCTTATTAAACATATTGATAAATGTGTTTGCATAGAAGGTTTTATTTGCGCAATTTAAAATATCTTCTTTTGAAGGTGTATTATAAATTGCATAAACGCAATCCCCACGAATACCGATCTCAAGCATGAATCCATCATCACCTCTTAGTATTTCAATCAGTTCAGAAATAAATGCTCTGATTACTTTTGCGATTCTCTCCTGATTCTCGCTTGTAAATAATCTACTTGAATCCCGAATATCTATAAAAATACTGGTTAACCATGTCCTGTATCCATTTTCAAAAGTAAAATTACCATCTGCTGGTAATTTCTTCTTTTCTTCTATAATCATATGATTATCTAGAATACTTTCTACTCGGTTTTTTCCTTGTATATAGTCATACTCTGACATTATTATCTCCTATTTCTGAAAAATGTAAAGCCACGAAACCAATAAAAAAATAATGCTTATCCCACTCATTTTTACTCCCTTATTATAGTTTTTGAATTTTTGTTCACAAATTTTGGAATTGATATATATTTGTGAAACCAAATCTTCAATGTATTTATTCAAATTAGTCGCTTTAAGACACTTCAAATAGGCTCGTTGGTTCCTGTTTGATGCAATATGCCCGAAGAAAATATTAGATTTTCTATCCTCGTTATTGGTTATTTTTGCCATCAAGGCCTTGCTTAGAAAGTAAAGTCCAATTATGAAACATATAGCTGATACCAAAAATATAAGCATAAAAATAAATAAAACAACTTCATCTGTTCTATTTCTAGGATTTGCACAAAAAACACTTTTTATAAATTCTGTTGTGGGTGTTTTTAAAGTAGATAAAATGGTTAAAATAGCGCCAAAAAATGAGAACCAAAATGATACTTTGGTATCACAATTTGAAATAAACCCAATAATCCTATCAAGAGTTAAATGCAATTTATCCGTATCGTCTGATAATTTCCATTGTTGCTTATGCATTTTTTTACCTTTAATTTTTTATTTATTCAAATATTTGGGAATATAATGATAATTCAATAGTTACTACAAAAATAATTTTCTCAATAGAATAAATTTCGTATCAATGCCCCTGTGATAGCGGTAGAAGCCGCGTTGTACCCGAAATTAAAGCCGATTTTGAACCAATACCCGAAGAGATGATTGCCGTACCGATTTCCGCACCGCTCAAAATGGTATTGGTTGCCTCGCCCGATTATTTGGCGCAACATGGTTCACCGAAAAATATTGATGATCTGCAACAACACCGCCTTATCGGCATAAAACTCTCCGCTGAACACGGCACGGAGATACAGTGGGAATTCAAATACAAAAAAGAACTGATTACGTTCACACCAAAATCGCACTTTTCCATCAACAATCATCTGCGTCTGCAAGCCGTTTCAGACGGCCTTGGCATTGCGTGGATAGCACATATGAGCGTAGCGGATGCACTCAATTCGGGACACCTGGTAGAGCTGTTGCCTGAGTATGCTATGACTTACGAACCGCTTTACCTCTATTACCCCAGCCGCCGCGGGCATTCGAATGTGTTTAAGTTGATTGTGGATGCGCTGCGGGTGGAGGTCGTCTGAAAATGCAAAAGCAGCCTGAGTTTCGTTTGCCGAAATGCAGGCTGCTTTCAAATAATCTCAATATGTCCGTCTGATTTTCAGACGACGTTTTTTGTGCGCAAACTTAAGCGTTATTTCTCTGCCTTCAACACCCGCTGACGGCGTGTTTCGCTCAATACCATGCCTGCGCTGACGGATACGTTCATGCTTTCGACTGTGCCAAACATCGGAATCGATACCAACATATCGCAATGTTCGCGCGTCAGGCGGCGCATGCCTTCGCCTTCATTGCCCATTACCCAAGCCACGCTATCGGGCAAGTCGCTGTGGTAAAGGTCGGAGTCGCCGCCCATGTCCGTGCCGACAATCCAAATGCCGTATTCTTTCAGCTCACGCAAAGTACGGGCAAGATTGGTTACGGTAATATACGGCACAGTTTCCGCTGCGCCACAGGCAACTTTGCTGACAGTCGCATTCAGGCCAGCGCTTTTGTCTTTGGGCGCAATCACGGCATGCACCCCCATCGCATCGGCAGTACGCAGGCACGCGCCGAGGTTGTGCGGATCGGTAATGCCGTCCAATACCAGCAAAAACGGAGGTTCGCTCAGGTTTTCCAACACATCTTCCAAGTGAACATGGTTTTTGGAAGCATCGATAAACCCTACTACGCCCTGATGGCGCGCCCCTTTGCTGATGGCATTCAGGCGGTCGGCATTGGCAAAATGCACGCGTACGTTTTCAGAGGCCGCTTTATCCAATACATCGCGGGTGCGCGCATCGGATTTGCCCTCTTGGATATAGAGTTCGGTAATCGATTTCGGGTTTTGCCACAAACGGGCATTGACAGCGTGAAAGCCATAGATGAGTCGTTGGTTTGCCATGTTTTTGCTTTATCAAAAAATTCAGACGGCCATTATAACAAGTAAGGCCGTCTGAAAATTTTTTATTTCATCAAATAACCGAGTATGCCCGAAGTGCCAACGCCGATTAATACCGTTACCAACATCGAAAACCGGCTGGCGGCCAATACTGTCAAAGCAATGGCGATCAGCTCATGCGGTTTGTCCGATACAAAATAAGGCGCAATCACAGAAATCAACACACAGCCCGGCGCGGCCTCCATAACCACTTGCGCGCGACGGCTCAATGTACGGTTGCGCAATGCAAAAAAGCCGATTAATCGGGTTGAATAAGTAACGGCCAACATACTTAAAAACAGCAGAAACGATTGCAGCGACAACAAATCCTTCATTTTTGCTCTCCCCACAAATACGCCGCCAACAATCCCGACAACGTTCCGGCCGGAACATACCATGCGCCATCCACGGTCAAATAGGTTACGCACGCCACAATCAGGCTGACAAACCAAGGGCGTGAAGCCGCAAAGCTCTTCCACATCCCGCGCAGCAGCACCAAAAACACCGCAGGAAACGCCATGCCGAAGCCCCAAGCCGCCACATCGCCGAACATCGGGCCGACTGCCGCGCCAAATGCCGCAAAACCAATCCACGTTACATACAAAATAAAACACACGCCGGCATAAAACGGCATATTGAATGCAGGCAAACCAAGCGCCTTGCGCTTTTGAATTTCAGCAAACGCCATTGCCCAGCTTTCATCGCACATAAAAAACAGTGCGGGCATCGCCTTTTTCAGCGGCATATCCCTCATATACGGCGCAATTGCCGCACCCATCAGGATATGGCGCGAATTAATCATAAATGTAACCGTTGCAATCAGCAGTATCGGCAAGGGATTTGCCCACAAATTAACTGCGGCAAATTCCGAACCTCCGGCAAAGTTCATGCCCGTCATCAGCAGCATTTCCAGCCAGCTCATTCCTTTCTGCCCACCCTGCATGCCCAAAATCAGCGCCCACGGCAACAAGCCGATCAGCATGGGGGAGCATTCTTTGATACCGCGCAGAAATTCCGAGCGAGGAGAAGCAGTGTGATTCATTTTGATTGAAACGGTTTATTAAAAAGAAGCGACGTATTATAAAGCAGGCAATCTGAACAAGGGTATAATACGGAAAAATTAGATTTATTTACGGAAACCGATATGACCCACACCGTCCATCTGCAGTTTGAAGAAATTGACAATACCGTGTTGCAACGCCTGTGCGGCGCGCTCGACAGCAATCTCGAAGCCTTAGGCAAAGCCCTTGATATCCAAATCAGCCGCCGCTTCGAACATTTCACCTTCATGGGCGAACTGGCACACGCCGGCCGCCGTGCCTTGCTGTCGCTTGCCGAAGCCGCAGAAAAAGGCGACTTGGACAACAATGCCATCAGCCTCGCGGCCGTTGAAGCAAAAACCGCAGATGAAAAACACGAAGAAAAACACCACGACCAACAATACTATTTCCGCACCAAACGCGGCAGCATCGGCGGCCGCACCCCGCGCCAAAACGGCTATATCCGCGCCTTGCTCAACCACGATGTCGTGTTCGGCTTAGGCCCTGCCGGTACAGGCAAAACCTATCTTGCCGTTGCCGCCGCAGTCGATGCCATGGAGAAACACCAAATCGAACGCATCGTTTTGGTGCGCCCCGCAGTCGAAGCAGGCGAAAAATTAGGCTTCCTGCCGGGCGATTTGGCACAAAAAGTCGATCCCTACCTGCGACCGCTTTACGATGCGCTTTATGATTTGATGGGCTTCGACCGCGTGACCAAATTAATGGAAAAAGGTTTGATTGAAATTGCGCCGCTGGCCTATATGCGCGGCCGCACCTTAAATGGTGCGTATGTCATTTTGGACGAAGCGCAAAACACCACGCCCGAACAAATGAAAATGTTCCTGACCCGTATCGGCTTTGGTGCCAAAGCAGTCATTACCGGCGACATCAGCCAAATCGACCTGCCGCGCAACATCAAATCCGGCTTAAAAGATGCACGCGAAAAACTGCGCGATGTAGAAGGCCTGTATTTCCACACCTTCACCAGCGAAGACGTCGTCCGCCATCCTTTGGTGCAGAAAATCGTCGAAGCCTATGAAGCGGCAGAAGAACAAGCTGAAAAGAAAAGCGGCGAATAATCTTTTCAAACACTTCAGGCCGTCTGAAAATCAAATTTCAGACGGCCTTACTACATCATTCTCCCCATAATACTGCTATAATCCGAAAATCAAGTAAAACAACGACTTCAAAAGGAAAAATATGACCCTCAAGCCACCCGTCCGAATCGCCGTTACCGGCGCGGCAGGCCAAATCGCCTACGCCACCCTCTTCCGTATCGCCGGCGGCATCATGCTCGGACGCGAACAACCCGTTATCCTGCAGCTGCTCGACCTGCCGCAGGCACAACAGGCATTGCGCGGCGTGATCATGGAAATGCAAGATTGCGCCTTCCCGCTCCTTGCCGACATCTTCGCCACAGACGACCCCGAAGTCGCCTTCAAAGATGCCGACATCGCCCTCTTGATTGGTGCACGTCCGCGCACGCAAGGCATGGAACGCGCCGATTTGCTGCACGCCAATGGCGAAATTTTCAAAGTACAAGGTGCTGCGTTGAACAAAGTTGCCAATCGCAACGTTAAAGTCCTCGTCGTCGGCAACCCGGCCAATACCAACGCCTACATCGCCATGAAATCCGCACCCGATATCCCGCCGGAAAATTTCACCGCCCTGATGCGTCTCGACCACCACCGCGCCGTCAGTCAAATTGCCGAAAAGATCAACCGCCCGATTACTTCCATCGAGCAAATGTGCGTTTGGGGCAACCACAGCCCGACCATGTACGCCGACTACCGCTACGCCACCAGCAACGGCGAGTCCGTCCAAGAGATGATTACCGAACCCGACTGGAACACCGAAGTCTTCATGCCGAAAATCGCTGGACGTGGTGCCGCCATTATTGCCGCACGCGGTTCATCATCCGCAGCCTCCGCCGCCAATGCCGCCATCTACCACCTGCGTGACTGGTTGCTCGGCAGCAGCGGTAAATGGATAACCATGGGCGTTCCATCCGATGGCTCTTACGGCATTCCTGAAGGTTTGATTTTCGGCTTCCCCGTCATTTGTGATGAAGGCAGCTACCGCATCGTCCAAGGCTTGGATTTGTCGGACGAATTCAGCCAAAAACGTATTGCCGCCACGCTGGCCGAATTAGAAGAAGAACGTTCAGCCATCCAGGATCTACTCTAAAATAAAGGCCGTCTGAAAACCAAATTTCAGACGGCCTAAATAATTAAATGCCCGTTCTACAATCATTTTTAAAAACTAGAATGGCACTCTTTGTCCTTGTTTATCTTTAAGATGCCATTGACCTGACGGTGTATAACCGCCGCCACTACCGCCGACAGCATAATGATCACAATTCGGATCAAGCCGTTTCCCTTGAGAATATGAGCCATTTGTCAAACCGTTCCCATCAAAGGAACTGCATGCGCCGATAAAAGCTACACAAAACAGAACTAAAATTTTCTTAAACATTTACATTACCACTTTTTTGTGAAAGTAATACCAATCATAGAACTATGACTTTTGTTTTTTAATATAGTTCTTTAATTTTTGTTTTTTATGCAAATAATTAATAATGATATAAGATTGATTAGTAAGTTTTCTGCGTTTGAAAAAGGCCGTCTGAAATCAAATTTCAGACAACCTTTACCGTGCAGCCTTATCCCGCTACATCAATGCACAAATATTTCAGTTCCAAATACTCATCCGCACCATATTTGCTGCCTTCACGTCCCAAACCGCTGCGTTTCACGCCGCCAAACGGTGCCACTTCATTACTGATTAAGCCCGTATTGATGCCGACCATGCCGTATTCCAAGGCTTCGCCGACGCGCCACTGACGGGCGGTATCAGCCGTATAAAGGTAAGCAGCCAAACCGTATTCCGTATTGTTTGCAGCCTCAATGACTTCGGCTTCGGTTTCAAAACGGAACACTGGACACAAAGGCCCGAAGGTTTCCTCGCGCGCCACAGCCATTTGCGCCGTAACGCCGCTTAAAACAGTCGGCTCAAAAAACGTTCCGCCCAACGCACTGCGTTTGCCGCCGGTCAGACAACTTGCGCCTTTAGCCAATGCGTCGGCGATGTGCTGCTCAACTTTCTCCACCGCTTTTTCCTCAATCAGCGGCCCTTGGTTGACGCCATCTTCCAAGCCGTTACCCAATTTGAGCGCCGCCACTTTTTCACTTAATTTGCGGCAAAATTCGTCGTAAATGCCGGATTGAGCGTAAACGCGGTTGGTGCAGACGCAGGTCTGGCCGCTGTTACGGAACTTGCTGGCAAGCGCGCCTTCGACAGCTTTGTCCAAATCGGCATCGTCAAACACGATAAACGGCGCATTGCCGCCCAGTTCCAAGCTGAGTTTTTTAATGTCCGCCGCGCTGTCGGCAAAAATTTTCGCACCGACTTCGGTTGAGCCGGTAAAGCTGATTTTGCGCACGGTCGGATTCGTGGCAAATTCATGGCTGATTTTCGAAGCGCGACCACTGACAACAGGCAACAAATCCTGCGGCACACCCGCTTCATAAGCCAGCACGGCCAATGCATACGCACTCAAAGGCGTAAGCGATGCAGGTTTGACTATCATCGCACAGCCCACCGCCAAAGCAGGCGCAGCCTTGCGCGCAATCATCGCAGATGGGAAGTTCCACGGCGTAATCGCAGCAGTAACACCGACAGGCTGTTTCAACACAACCAGTTTTTGCGATGCCTTCACACTTGTCAGGACATCGCCGTCAATCCGCCGCGCCTCTTCCGCAAACCAGCGCACAAACGAAGCCGCATAATCAATCTCGCCACGCGCCTCAGTCAGACTTTTACCCTGCTCCATCGTCATGATACGCGCCAGTTCTTCTTTGTTTTCTTTAATCAAAAAATACCAACGCCACAACACATCGGCCCGCTCCAACGCAGTTTTTGCCGCCCATAATTTTTGTGCCGCCTCTGCCTTTTGAATCAAAAGCTTCAGGCCGTCTGAATCAGTTTTACGAACAAATGCCAAAGCCTCACCTGTTGCAGGGTTATCAACTCTAATGGCATCTGGAATCGGAGAAAAGGAAATATCGGGATGATTGAGCAAACGGGCAAAATCTTTCATGAGAAACGACCTTTCTAAAACCGAGGATATACGTTCATTATCATATTCATACCATGAAAGCGCAACTGAATCGCAAAATAAGACAACAGCAAAGGCCGTCTGAATATCTTACAGACGGTCTTTGCTTTAGCTAAATCATATCTATCTTAATAACGAATGAAATACGATTATTAATACTCTACCTCAAAAGGATAAGACACATGTATTACAACAATTTGCTATAATACGAAATTCATTTCAACCCTCATCCAAAATTCCATTTTCAGACGGCCTTTGTCTGTTTATAAGGCCGTCTGAAATGTTTTCCGTCCATCCTCTTCTGCCGAGCCATGATTCCATCTGATTTCATTGACGAGCTTTTGTCCAAAGTCGATATTGTCGATATTATCGACGAGCAGGTTCCGCTGAAGAAAGGCGGAGCGAACTATATGGCCTGCTGTCCATTTCACAAGGAAAAAACGCCGTCGTTTTCGGTCAGCCCGACCAAGCAGTTTTACCATTGCTTCAGTTGCGGTGCTCATGGTTCGGCGATTGGTTTTGTGATGGAACATCAGGGGCTGTCGTTTCCGGAGGCGGTACAGTTTTTGGCTGATCGCGTCGGTATGACGGTGCCTAAAGTTCGCGGGCAGGAAGACAATCCCGAAATCCGTGCCGAACGTAAAAAAAAGCAACAAACTTTGGAAGAAACAACAGCGGCGGCAGCGGATTTTTATGCGCAACAGTTGAAATTCAATCCAGCGGCGAAGGCTTATTTAGACAAGCGCGGCTTGAGTGCGGAAGTCATCGCGCATTATGGCTTAGGCTATGCGCCTGACGGTTGGCAGCCTTTGGCACAAGTGTTCCAACCCTATCCTAATACTGCGTTGGTGGATACGGGCATGGTCATTGATAACGAAGGCAAACATTACGACCGCTTCCGTCATCGGATTATGTTCCCTATCCGTAATCCTCGCGGTCAGGTCATCGGCTTTGGCGGCCGCGTGTTGGACGACTCGAAACCCAAATACCTGAACTCTCCCGATACTCCTTTGTTTGACAAAGGGAAAAACCTTTACGGGCTATATGAAGGGCGTGCCGCCGTAAAAGAGGCCGGACGGATTTTGGTGGTCGAAGGCTACATGGACGTGGTCGCATTGGCGCAGTTCGGTGTCGGCTACGGCGTAGCTGCTTTAGGTACGGCAACCACGGCGGAACACGTCAAAATCCTGATGCGTCAGGCAGACAGTATTTATTTTTGTTTTGATGGCGACAGCGCGGGACGTAAAGCGGCTTGGCGCGCGCTGGGAAATGCGTTGCCGCAATTAAAAGACGATAAATCGCTGCATTTTCTATTCCTACCTGAAGAACACGATCCAGACAGCTACATCCGCGCCTATGGCAAGACCCAATTCGAAGATGCCTTGTTAAACCAAAGCAAGCCCCTATCGGAATACTTTTGGGAACATCTTTCAGACGGCCTCAACCTCAATACGCAAGAAGGCAAAGCAGAATTGGTCAAAACCAGTTCTCCGCTTTTGGCTCAGATTACCGCGCCGGCATTGGGCTATCTTCTGAAACAAAAACTCAGCGAGCTCGTAAGCATTGACCCAGACAACCTCGCCCAGTTACTCGGACAAGAAGCGCCAAAGCGACACGTCAAACAAAAAAGTTACAAACTGCCACCTATTTCTGTCAAACAGCCAACTATGCTGACACTGGTTCAAAGACAGATACGCAGCCTCTTGATAAATCCGGCTTGGGCTTCATATATAGACCTACCCGATTATCTGGCTTTAAGCGGTGACTTTGCCTGCCTTGCCAATTTAGCCGAAACCATCAAGAATCACGATACGACTCCTGCAACTGCACAAGTGCTTGAATATATGCGCGGTTCGCCCTATGAGGAAACCGTCAATCAAATCTTTTTATCGACCCTTCACTCTGAAGAAATGGAAGGGGATAACGAAGAAGATTGCGAAAGTTTCCAAATCGGCATGAAAAAGTTGTTAAATGAATTAAAATACAGTCAAATCGAAACTTTAAAGCAAAAAAGTATTCAAACTGGTTTGACCGAAAATGAAAAAAGGCTCTTGCTGTCACTTTTGACGGCAAAGCAAAACTAACCCCTCAGGCCGTCTGAACAATCTAAACACACGCTGCGAAACATGACACGCAGAACACCCCATCTGTAATATTTTCAGACGGCCTCAGAGTATTAAAGTGAAATCTGATTTCACAACAAAAAGCTCTGCTCCGCCTTCAGGTACGGCCACATCACCGTAAACCGTCGGCATCCTATCAACCTAGAGAGCAATCCATGTCTAAAAATCAAAACTACGAAGAATACCAAGACCAAGACGACAACCGTCCATTGAGTATCGAAGAGCAGCGCGCGCGTCTGCGCCAACTCATTATCATGGGTAAAGAACGCGGCTACATCACTTATTCCGAAATTAACGACGCCCTGCCCGACGATATGTCCGATGCTGAGCAAATCGACAACATCGTCAGCATGATTTCTGGCTTGGGTATCCAAGTAACCGAACAAGCACCCGATGCTGAAGACATCCTCTTGAGCGACAACGCCGCCGCCATGACCGACGACGATGCCGTTGAAGAAGCCGAAGCAGCACTCTCCAGTGCAGATTCAGAATTCGGCCGTACAACCGACCCTGTGCGTATGTATATGCGTGAAATGGGGCAAGTCGATCTGTTGACGCGTGAAGACGAAATCATCATCGCCAAAAAAATCGAAAATGCACTGAAAAACATGGTGCAGGCAATCTCCGCCTGCCCAGGCTCGATTGCCGAAATTCTGGCGTTGATCGAGCAAGTCCGCAACGACGAAATCCGTGTGGATGAAGTCGTTGAAGCCATCATCGACCCTAATGAAGTCTTGTTGAACGAATTGGGCTTGGGTCATTTGGAAAATGCCAAACCTGATGACGAAGAAGGCGAAACTGTTAGTGATGATGAAGATGGCGACGAGGAAGATGAAGACGACTCCGGCGGCGACTCTGATGCCATATCTGCCGCCCATTTGGCCGAACTGAAGCAAAAAGTTTTAGAACACTTCGCCTTTATTGAGAGCGAATACGGAAAAATGATCAAACAGTTGGAAAAACACGGCAGTCAGCACGCCAACTACCTGAAACACCGCGATGCCATTGCCAACAAACTGTTGGAAGTCCGTTTCGCCACACGTCAAATCGAAAACCTGAGCAGCAGCCTGCGCAGCCGCGTTGAAAACATCCGCAAACTTGAGCGTGAAATCCGCGACATCTGTATCGACCGCGTCCGCATGGAACGCGACTACTTCATCAAAAACTTTCTGCCCGCCATTACTGATTTGAAATGGGTAGAAGAAGAAGTAGCCAAAGGCCGTGTATGGGCAAACGCATTGGATCGTTTCCGCCACGCCATCCTCGAAAAACAAACCGAGCTGGCAAATATGGAAGCCGAAACCCGCATTTCCATCGAAGAGTTGAAAGAAATCAACAAAAACATGGTGTTGAGTGAGAAAGAAACCTCAGCCGCCAAACAGGAAATGATTCAGGCCAACTTGCGTTTGGTTATTTCCATTGCTAAAAAATACACCAACCGCGGCTTGCAGTTCCTTGATTTGATTCAAGAAGGCAATATTGGTCTGATGAAAGCGGTAGATAAATTCGAATACCGCCGCGGCTACAAGTTCTCAACTTACGCCACATGGTGGATCCGTCAAGCGATTACCCGTTCCATCGCCGACCAAGCGCGTACCATCCGTATTCCGGTTCACATGATTGAAACCATCAACAAAATGAACCGCATCTCGCGCCAATACCTGCAAGAAACCGGTGAAGAGCCTGATTCCGCCAAACTGGCCGAGCTGATGGAAATGCCGGAAGACAAAATCCGCAAAATCATGAAAATCGCCAAAGAGCCGATTTCGATGGAAACCCCGATTGGCGATGATGACGATTCGCACTTGGGCGACTTCATCGAGGATGCCAACAACGTTGCGCCGGCAGAAGCTGCGATGTACACCAGCCTACACGAAGTAACCAAAGAAATCCTCGAAAGCCTGACGCCGCGTGAAGCCAAAGTTTTACGTATGCGTTTCGGTATCGATATGAATACCGACCACACTTTGGAAGAAGTCGGCAAACAATTTGACGTAACCCGTGAACGTATCCGTCAAATCGAAGCCAAGGCCCTGCGCAAGCTGCGCCACCCGACCCGCAGTGACCGTCTCCGCAGCTTCCTCGATAGCGAAGAAAACAAATCATAAAAGCAAACCGCAGGTTGAAAGACCTGCGGTTTTTTTTTGAAATACGAAGGCCGTCTGAAAACCAAATCTCAAAAGATTTAATCGTTTCAGACGGCCTTAAACTAATTTTGATAATTTATTCAGCCTCAGTGGTTTTCTTTTTCGGACGACGGCAGCGACGTTTGGGTTTGCCATCAGTTGATCCACTTTGTTTCTGACGTTTGTGATCATTAGCCGCAGTCATTTGCTGGCGTGCTTCCTCATCGGCATGTTGGAAAGTTGTCCACCAAGAAGCCATCTCTTTATCAACCTCGCCAACCTCGCTACGCAAAATCAGGAAATCATAAGCAGCTCGGAAACGGGCTTGTGATAGCAGACGATATGGGCGTGCGCCGCGCATATTGTCAAATTGCGGCTGAAATTGCCAGATTTCACGCATGGTTGCAGAAAATCGTTGCGGAATGCCCCAACCTTTCTCCACCGTATCGCGCATGGTGTTCATCGCATCCATCAACGCAGGGACAGGTTTTTGACCATGGCTTTGATTGCGTTGCCAAATGGCGTTTAGTGTCGGCCACAATACCGCCGCCAATACAAAACCGACGGAAACAGACTTATCCGCACGAAGGCGCTCATCGGTATTTTTCAAGGCCAACATAATCATACGGTTTTCAGCCGCTTCAGCAGTTTTCAAGGCATCTAAAAGCGGATGGATGCCTTCGGGAATACCCAACTCGTTTAGCCTTTTCAAACAGGCACGAGAATAACCGGAAAACAGAATTTTCAGAATTTCGTCAAAAAGACGAGCAACAGGCTCATTTTTCAGACGGCCTGCATATTCTGCAATCGGCAAAGCCGTTTGCTCTTCCACTTCAAAGCCCAATTTACCCGACAAACGGACGGCGCGAAGAATACGGACAGGATCTTCCTGATAGCGTTCGGCAGGATCGCCTATCATCACCAATTTTTTATCAGCAACATCAGCCACGCCCTGATGGAAGTCCCAAATCTCCTCTTTAATCGGGTCGTAATACAGCGCATTGCAAGTAAAGTCGCGACGCATGGCATCTTCTTCAATGCTGCCGTAAGTATTGTCCTTCATAATGCGGCCTTGCGCATTTTGCTGAACCTTATCGCCGCCGCGGAACGTTGTCACTTCAATGGTTTCAGGGCCGATCATCACATGAACGATTTGGAAGCGGCGGCCGATAATGCGGCTGCGGCGGAATATTTTACGGATTTGCTCCGGCGTGGCATCGGTTGCAATATCAAAATCTTTGGGCTCGACCCCGAGCAACAAATCCCGAACAGCACCGCCCACAACATAAGCCTGAAAACCGGCCTCATGCAGGCGTTTGGCAATTTTCTCCGCGGCAAAGCTCAACATATCCCCGCGGATACCGTGTTGCTCAAGCGGGATAATTTCCTTTTCGGGCAACGATTTGACGTGTTTTTTAGGCAACACTTTATGCAGCCATTTTTTTAACATAAGCAGCTCTTTTCACAATAAAAAAGGCCGTCTGAAACTTGTCCGGCTTAAGCCTTTGCACAATATTCTGCCGCAGAAGGGGCAAAACATTGAGCAAAGGCTTCAGACGGCCTAAAAAAGACGTGCCATTATACCTTATGGAAGTTTGATTAATTAGCGTATTGGCAAAAAATATCGGCTATAATGACGGTCTGACAACGATTCAGGCAGAGAACATCATGTACCACTACAAATCCGAAGCTACCCAATTCCTCGACAAACTCATGGAAGACAATCCCGAAATGGAAGCGCAACGCCTCGAAAACCGCCATTTGCTGTGGGATGTTACCCTCAATCCGGCCGAACAGGCTGAATTTGAAGCGGCCAAAGTCAACAAAAAACCTTACACCTATTATCAAGACTAACCCGTATCGGTATGACGACCAACACCCACAATACCGATCCGGCGTTACAGCAGTACCTCAACAGCATCGGTCAATCCGAACATCCCGTTTTGACCGCATTGCGCGAGCGTACCCAATCACATCGTCTGGGAAAGATGGCCATCGCACAAGAGCAGGCAACCATGTTGGCGTGGTTGGCCAAATTATTGAATGCCAAAAAATATTTGGAAGTTGGCGTCTTTACCGGTTACAGCAGCACCGCCATGGCGCTCGCCCTCCCCGAAGACGGCAAAATCACGGCTTGCGACATTAATGTAACCTTTACCGATATTGCCCGCGAAACATGGCAGGCAGCAGGCATAGCGCATAAAATCTCGCTTCATCTGCAGCCGGCTTTGCTGACTTTGGATGATTTGATTGTGCAAGGCGAATCGGAAAGCTACGACTTGGCGCTTATCGATGCCGACAAACCGCCTACGCCGAAATATTTTGAACGCTGTTTGCAACTGGTACGGAGTGGCGGCGTGATTGCCATCGACAATATCTTATTGGGCCGTCGCGTCATGAATGAAGCTGCCGAAAACGATCCGCCCAGCTTGGATATCCTGCGCCATTTCAACCAAAATCTGCCGCACGATACACGCATTATTCCCATTACCCTGCCTATCGGCGACGGTTTGACACTGCTACTAAAAAAATAAAACAACACAATCCGATGAAAACATTATCACGTTCCCTGTTTCTTTTACCGCTTACTCTATTGGCCGCATCATGCGCCGTTTCCCATCCCCATCAACCTGCCGACAATCCCAACTTTGTCCTGCCGGATATTCCACGCGAGCCTTTGCATGAAAAAAGTATCCCCTATCCACGCTTGGACGCACAAACCCAGATTGACCACTTGGGCATACAAATCGCCCGACTGGAACGTACGGTCGAAGAATTAAATCAACGCTTGCAAACACTAGAACAACAACGAAACAGCAAACGTCCGACTACTTCGGCCTCCAAACCCAAAGCCCAGCGATTGGACGACCGCAAGCTGAAAATGAATTATTTGGCCAATGGCGGCGGCGTGCCGTCTGAAACAGACTCAGATTCGCAAAACGAACTGCGCCTTTATAATCAGGCGCAAAAATACTACCAGCGCAACAACTTCTCTGCCGCAGTAGCCATTTTGAAAGAGGCAGACGGCGGCAACGGCAGCGAAATTGCCCGCCGCAATATGTACCTCCTCCTGCAAAGCCAACAACGTCTGGGGAACTGCGAATCCGTTATCGAAATCGGCAACCGCTACGCCAACCGATTCCGCAACAGCCCGCAAGCTCCCGATGCCATGTACAGTATCGGTCAGTGCCAATACAAACTGCAACAAAAAGACATCGCCCGCAGCACATGGCGTAAACTGATACAAAGCTTCCCCAACAGCGAAGCGGCAAAACGCGCTTCTATCAGTCTCAAACAAAGATAAACGTTCAGACGGCCTTGTCATCCCCAAGGCCGTCTAAATATTTTTTACCCTTAATCCATTCAAGCAAAAGGAACTCCTCATGATCCAAGTCGGCATTATTATGGGCAGCAACAGCGATTGGCCGGTGATGCAGCAGGCAGCACAATTTCTCAAAGAATTCGGCATTGAATACGAAGCGCGTGTCGTCTCTGCACACCGTACGCCTGATTTGATGTTTGAATACGCCGAAACCGCACGCGAACGCGGCATCAAAGCCATCATTGCCGGAGCAGGCGGCGCAGCGCATTTGCCGGGCATGGTAGCTGCCAAAACCACGGTACCCGTCTTGGGCGTTCCCGTTCCCAGCAAATATCTGCGCGGCGAAGACTCCCTGCTTTCGATTGTGCAAATGCCCAAAGGCGTTCCTGTTGCCACATTTGCTATTGGCGAAGCCGGTGCGGCCAATGCAGCGCTGTTTGCCATTTCACTTTTAGCCAACGAAAATCCTGAATTGGCTGAAAAACTGGCCGCTTTCCGTGCCAAACAAGAGCAAACCGTTCTAGCCATGGAATTGCCTGAAGCATAACCATCGATGTCGTCGGGAAGGTCGTCTGAAAAGCAAATAGAAATCTTTGTATTCTGACGACCATACCAGCTTCGTTTTTTATATTGTGTGAGACAATTGCTGGGTATAACTGCTAATCTGCATCAGTCCCAAACCAAATATTTTTAATTATATCCAAATTAGAAGAAATTTTTTTATAGTCATCTTGAATTTTCGATACTAAAGAATTTAATTCTGCATATAACTCATTACTGAAATCTATATTTATATTTCGTTCTTTACCACCCAATACCTCCATATTCAGTATATTATTTTTCTTAAATTTTATATTTAATATATTATTTCTTTTACGTATCTTAGTAGTAAATGATTCAAAACTTAATTCATCTTGATTGTTATCTAAGATAAACTCTATAAAATCCAATAAATTGCCATAATCTTCTTCACCGGCAATATATAGAGACAGACTATTTCCTAAATTAATATAAAAACAAGAATCAATATAGATTTGACCATATTTGTTAAATTTTTCTAAATACAGAAAATTAAATTCCCAATTTATCTCAAAAAAGAAATTATATTGATTTAGCGAAAAATTATATATACTACTTAAATTCATTTTTTTCCTTTATCCTTTATAACCTAAAGATTTAACTATCTTTCTAAATTTATCTTCCATTATTTCGTTTAACTCATTTTCAGACAACTTTTTTAATCACTTAACCCCTGCAATGAACAAAACTTTTGCTTTCGTCCTACTCTCCACCCTGCTTTGCGCCTGCCAAAGCCCAAGCATTCCTACTCAATCAACTGCTATTCCATCTCAGCAACAAGCCCAAGATACTACCGGCAACCTGATTATCTTCTATGATGCCCAAACCGGTTCTGCGCCATTGCTAAAAGCAGTGAAAGCCTCCGGCGCAAGTTTGATTTATGAATACAAAAACCTGAACGGCATTGCTATTCGTCCGTCCTCCAAGACCAATATTGAAGATGCCATTGCCTATTTCAAAAAAGTAGACGGCGTATTGTCTGTCGAACAAGACCGACTGCTTAAACTTCAATAAACAAACTATTTTTTGACCAAATAAAAAAGGCCGTCTGAAACATATCACTACGATTTCAGACGGCCTTTACTTGTTCAAAAAATTAAATCATGCCGCAAATCAAATCATGCCTCTGCCTTGCGCTTTTGGCTTGGCTTGGCCGAATTCCAATTTACTCAGCGCAGACAAATAGGCTTTGGCAGTTGCCACCAATACGTCGGTATCCGCACCTTGGCCGTTGACCACACGGTCGCCACGTTGCAGGCGGACGGAAGTTTCGCCTTGGCTTTCTGTACCTTGAGTTACCGCATTGACAGAGTAAATCTGCAAGGTTGCGCCACTTTGTGCTACGCTTTCAATGGCTTTGAAGATGGCATCAACAGGGCCTGAGCCGCTAGCGGAAGCGTGTTTTTCTTCACCGCGAATACTGAACACAATATCGGCGCGCGGTTCTTCGCCGGTTTCAGTGCTGATTTTTTGGGAAATGAATTTGTAGCTTTCGGTATTCATATTGCCCATTTCGTCAGACACCAAAGCGTGCAGGTCTTCATCAAAGATTTCGCGTTTCTTATCCGCCAGCTCTTTGAAGCGTGCAAATGCCGCGTTCAACGCCTCTTCACTTTCCAATTCGATACCCAAATCTGCCAGCTTGGTTTTGAAAGCATTACGGCCGGAGAGTTTACCCAAAGTCAGGCGGTTGGTTGACCAGCCGACTGATTCGGCAGTCATGATTTCATAGGTTTCAGGGTGTTTCAACACGCCGTCTTGGTGGATGCCTGATTCGTGCGCAAAGGCGTTTGCGCCGACTACTGCTTTGTTTGGCTGAATCGGATAGCCAGTGATAGTAGATACCAGTTTGGATACCGGCACGATTTGCGTGGTATCGATGCCGGTTTCCAAGCCAAACAAATCATGACGCACTTTCAACGCCATCACGATTTCTTCAAGGCTGGCATTGCCTGCGCGTTCTCCCAAACCGTTGATGGTACATTCCACCTGACGCACACCTGCCTGAACAGCAGCCAATGAGTTAGCAACCGCCATACCCAAGTCATTATGGCAGTGGGTCGACCAAACTACTTTGTCGCCATTGGGAACGCTTTTGATGATGTTGCTGATACGCTCGTACCATACGGAAGGGATGGAGTAGCCGACAGTATCGGGAATGTTGATAGTAGTCGCCCCCGCTTCGATAACCGCCGTAAAGATTTTGGCAAGGAAGTCCAAATCCGAACGCACTGCGTCTTCGGCAGAAAATTCCACATCATCGGTATATTCTTTGGCAATTTTCACCGCTTTGACCGCCGCATCGATGACCTGCTGCGGCTTCATTTTCAGTTTGTGCTCCATGTGGATCGGGCTGGTAGCGATAAAAGTGTGAATACGTTTATTCGGAGCGGGGGAAACAGCTTCGCCTGCTTTGCGAACATCGTTTTCAACGGCACGCGCCAATGAGCAAACTGTAGATTTGGTAATGATTTTGGCAATCGCATTAACCGATTCAAAATCGCCCGGACTGGCTGCTGCAAAACCTGCCTCAATCACATCGACACCCATCTTTTCCAACTGGCGGGCAATACGGATTTTCTCCTCTTTGGTCATGGATGCACCGGGCGACTGCTCGCCATCGCGCATGGTAGTGTCAAAAATAATTACACGATTGGTCTGTGTCATTTCTGTTCTCTCCAGAGATTCGTTTTTTTGTAAAAAAGCATTCAAATCAAGCGGTCTGCCTTGCGCTTCCGCCAAAGCGGTCAGTTTTTGCAACTGAGCCAAAGGCAGGGAACCGCGTGTACGCCATTTGTAGATAGCCGCTGTGGTCGCAGCATTTTCCGGGTCGTGCTGTTTCAGGGCTTCGGCCAGCGCGTTTACGCCGCCAAAATAGGCAACCAAACGGTCAATGTCTAATTGCATGATGTTCCTTGTCCAAATCTGATTAAGATTATTGTGTTCTAGTTTTGCATTATACTCATTTTAGACAAAACGACAATCTATTTTTATCAAAATATTGGCATAAATTTTAAAACTTGAGAAATTTTTATACATTTTGTCTAATTTAGGCTATTAAAAGCTCCTCTCAAACCGAATACACCCTAAATATAGTAAACTAATCCCCTATTTCCCCGATTTGAATCACATTATGCCCCACACCATCCCAACCAACCGCTCCGACATCGAATGGCGCAACGAAAGCACACAAAAGCCGCCCAAGCAAGCGGTTTACATCCAAGAAGCAGGTGCAACAGAAATTCTAAAAAATGCCCACGCGCAAACTGCAACTGTTTGGACTGGCGATTTTCACAATGCCAAACAAGTCTTGGCCGCAATGAAAAAACGTATCCGCAGGCCGTCTGAAAAAAAGAAAGATGCGCCTGCCGATATTCAGACGGCCTTTCACACCCACCGTATGAAACAGGCTCAGCAAAGCCGTTTGCTCAATATGCTTGCCGTTGAAATTCAACCGAATTTTCAACTGGATAATGCACGCGCACCCGACATCTACGCCGCCCTGTACGATGTTTACGACACACCAAACGACAAACCATTTCTCTTACCGCTGAATCAATTACTGGGCTTTATCGGTGCACACGAGTGGCACAAAAAAGGCATAGACATTCCTCAGCTTGATGGAAAAATCCATGTTCCTTTCGGCGTATTCTCTCCACTGCGTGGCGAATATTTGGATTTAATCGCCCAAGCGCCACTCACTCCCAATATTCAGACGGCCTTTGACATCGGCACCGGCTCAGGCGTGATTGCCGCAATTTTGGCCAAACGAGGCATACCCGACATCATTGCCACAGACACCAACCCCAAAGCAATTACCTGCGCCACAGCAAACCTTGAACGTCTAGGCTTGAATAAAGCCGTCAACATCCAATCGATTGATTTATTTCCTGAAAGTTGCGCCGATCTTATCGTCTGCAATCCGCCTTGGTTACCGGCAAAACCAACCTCCGCTATTGAGACCGCACTTTACGACCCCAATCATGCCATGCTGACTGCGTTCCTCAACGGCGTACGCAAGCACTTAAATCCAAACGGCGAAGCCTGGTTGATTATTTCAGATCTAGCAGAACACTTGCATTTGCGCGATAAAGACTTTTTACAACAATGCTTTCAGACGGCCTCGCTCAATGCAGTCGATATTTTGAAAACCAAACCGCAACACAAAAAAGCAATAGATGAATCCGATCCTTTGGCGTTTGCCAGAAACAAGGAAACTACTTATCTATACCGTTTGAAAGCGATATAAAATCAAGGCCGTCTGAACATTCAGACGGCCTTTAAGCATTTCCATAAAAGAAAACGGCATATCCGTAAAGATATGCCGTTGATGGGAGCAGGGACTGCTATATTTGGCAGTAGTTTGTGTTTTAGTCCTCTTGCGCCGCTGTTTGCAGGTAGTTTGGCAAACCAACTTTGCCAATCAATTCCTGCTGAGTTTCAAGCCAGTCGATGTGTTCTTCGTTGATGTCTTTTTGTTTTTCCAACAAATCACGGCTGACGTAGTCTTGTTGCTCTTCTGCAAGAGCGATTGCTGCAACCAGAGCATCATGTTTTTCATACTCTTTTTTCAGATCGCAGGCAATGATTTCTTCGGTTGATTCACCGATCAACAGTTTACCCAATTCTTGCAGATTAGGCAGGCCTTCCAAGAACAAAATACGCTCGATCAAATCGTCTGCGGATTTCATTTCACGGATGGACTGTTTGAAGAAATGTTCGCCCAATTCTTCAAAGCCCCAGTTTTTCAAAATACGGGCATGCAGGAAGTATTGGTTAATGGTAATCAGCAACAAACCTAAGTTTTTGTTCAGCTCGCGAATAACTAAGCGATCGCCTTTCATATTCAGCTCCTTATACGTTATACGCTAAATTACAGTTGGCTTTGGTAGTAGTTGCCTTCGCCGACCAATTCGATCAGACGCAGTTGTTGTTCCAACCAGTGAGCGTGATCTTCTTCAGTGTCTTTCAACTGAGCAATCATCAAATCACGGGTAACGTAGTCTTGTGCTTCTTCGCACAGTTTGATGCCTTTTTTCAACGCATCGCGTACTTCGTATTCGGTGTTCAAGTCCGCTTTCAGGCAGGAAACCACGTCGGTACCGATATTCAGTTCGGCACGGGTCATTTTAGGAGTACCGCCCAACATCAGGATACGACGGATGAAGTCTTCGGCGTGAGTGGTTTCTTCTTCCATCTCGTGGTTCAAACGTTCGAACAGTTTGGTGTAACCCCATTCAGAGTACAGGCGAGAGTGGATAAAATATTGGTCGCGAGCAGCCAACTCGCCAGACAATAATTCGTTCATGTAATCAATAACTGCTTGGTTGCCTTGCATAATTCTTTCTCTTTCTTTTAAAAGTTGACGATCACGAAATAAAGATTCGTGTGTTGTTGTGGAATGATGTAATTGTATGCACAAGCAGCACTTTTGACAAATTTTCTATTTAAAATACAAACAATTATCAAAAAAATTAACCCGCCTAAAAGGCCGTCTGAAAAATTAATCCACTGTTTTTAATAACATTTTTTTGACATTAGTATTAAGAATCCATTGCATCATTCAAAAACATTTACATTCGTTAACCATAAATAAAAGCAAATAATCCAACAAAATCAATCAAATTTAATTATGAATTATTCTCAACTGCTTTTGCCTCATTTTTTTTTGAATCTTCTACTCCGTCAACACTTAAGAATCGTGCTATAATTACCAGTTATCTTTTTTAAGCACCTAGCTGAAACACATAAATCATCATGAAACAAATCCGCAATATTGCCATCATCGCCCACGTCGACCATGGCAAAACCACATTAGTTGACCAATTGCTGCGTCAGTCCGGTACATTCCGTTCCAACCAGCAAGTAGAAGAGCGCGTAATGGACAGCAACGATCTTGAAAAAGAGCGCGGCATTACCATTCTCGCTAAA
The DNA here is from genome assembly GCF_051958295.1 of Neisseria sp. P0014.S002. NCBI lineage: Bacteria > Pseudomonadati > Pseudomonadota > Betaproteobacteria > Neisseriales > Neisseriaceae > Neisseria > Neisseria sp. P0014.S002. Next base: position 51,398 of record NZ_JBQCVO010000006.1, read on the forward strand.
AATACCGCCATTGAATACGAAGGCTACCACATCAACATCGTAGATACCCCGGGACACGCCGATTTTGGTGGCGAAGTGGAACGTGTATTGGGCATGGTTGACTGCGTCGTACTGTTGGTTGACGCACAAGAAGGCCCTATGCCGCAAACCCGTTTCGTGACCAAAAAAGCCTTGGCTTTGGGTCTGAAACCTATCGTTGTCATCAACAAAATCGACAAACCGTCTGCCCGTCCAAGCTGGGTTATCGACCAAACATTCGAATTGTTCGACAACTTGGGAGCAACCGACGAACAATTGGACTTCCCTATCGTCTATGCTTCCGGCCTGTCCGGCTTTGCCAAATTGGATGAAAACGACGAGAGCAGCGACATGCGCCCTCTGTTCGAGACCATTTTGAAACACACGCCTCCTCCAAGCGGCAACGCAGATGCAACACTGCAACTTCAAATTTCCCAACTGGACTACGACAACTACACCGGCCGCCTCGGTATCGGTCGCATCCTGAACGGCCGCATCAAACCCGGCCAAGTCGTTGCCGTTATGAATCATGAAGAACAAGTTGCACAAGGCCGTATCAACCAACTTTTGGGTTTCCAAGGCTTGGAACGCGTACCTTTGGAAGAAGCTGAAGCCGGCGACATCGTGATTATTTCCGGTATCGAAGACATCGGTATCGGCGTAACCATTACCGACAAAGACAATCCTAAAGGCTTGCCTATGTTGAGCGTGGACGAGCCTACCCTGACCATGGACTTTATGGTCAATACTTCTCCTTTGGCCGGTACTGAAGGCAAATTCGTAACTTCTCGCCAAATCCGCGACCGCCTGCAAAAAGAATTGCTGACCAACGTTGCCCTGCGTGTTGAAGATACTGCCGACGCTGATGTATTCCGCGTTTCCGGCCGTGGCGAATTGCACCTGACCATTTTGTTGGAAAACATGCGCCGTGAAGGCTTTGAATTGGCAGTCGGTAAACCGCGCGTGGTATTCCGTGAAATCAACGGTCAAAAATGCGAGCCTTACGAAAACCTGACCGTGGACGTACCTGATGACAACCAAGGTGCCGTTATGGAAGAGCTTGGCCGTCGCCGTGGCGAATTGACCAATATGGAAAGCGACGGTAATGGCCGTACCCGTCTGGAATACCACATTCCTGCACGCGGTCTGATCGGTTTCCAAGGCGAATTCCTGACTTTGACCCGCGGCACCGGCTTGATGAGCCACGTTTTTGACGACTATGCTCCGGTTAAACCTGATATGCCCGGCCGTCACAACGGCGTACTGGTTTCTCAAGAGCAAGGTGAAGCCGTTGCTTACGCCCTGTGGAACTTGGAAGACCGCGGCCGTATGTTCGTTTCTCCAAACGACAAAGTCTACGAAGGTATGATTATCGGTATCCACAGCCGTGACAACGACTTGGTGGTAAACCCTCTGAAAGGTAAAAAACTGACCAACGTCCGTGCCAGCGGTACAGATGAAGCCGTACGCCTGACTACGCCGATCAAATTGACTTTGGAAGGTGCAGTTGAGTTCATCGACGATGACGAACTGGTTGAAATTACGCCACAATCCATCCGCCTGCGTAAACGCTACCTGAGCGAATTGGAACGTCGCCGTCATTTCAAAAAACTGGACTAATTCTGTTTTTGATTGATACGTTTTAAAATTAAGGCCGTCTGAAAAGTGTTTTAGAAATCCTAGATTTCATTTTCACACTTTCAGACGGCCTTTTATTATCTGTTCAAATAAAGTAAATCGGTATTTCTTCCGCTTGTACTGCCGCTTCATCAGCGCGATCATTTTTTCGATATTGCCCTGGCGATATCCCATATTGCTTTTTAAATGCCTTACCAAAATGCGTTTCCGATTGAAAACCCACCGAGAGCGCAACCGATAAAACCGAATCCGCCGTCTGTTTCAACAATAATGCCCCCTGCTGCAAGCGGATACTGTTTACAAAGGCGTGCGGGCTTGTTCCCGTCTGCTGCTTAAATACCCGCATCAACTGGGCGCGAGATAAGTTGGCAATCGCGGTCATTTTCTCGATATTCCATTCCTCTTCCGGCTTATCCACTACTGCCTGAAGCAAATTCCGCAGGCGTTTGTCTTGCCAACCATTCAACAAACCGCTTAATTGCGCTTCCCCATTTTTCTCCAGGCTGGCTCGAAGTAGAAATACCAACAATACCGAAGCCAATGCGTTCACAACCGCTACCGAGCCAGACAAAGCCTGACCGCTCTCATACTGCAACAATGCCACCAAATACTGCAAAGAAGGATGGTTGATATTCAGTAAAACCGTATCAGGCAGCCCTGCCATAATATCCGCCTGCGCTTCATATTCAAACCGCGCGCAGAAAAGATGCAAAGCCGCATCGCCTCCTGCATGACTCTGCTTGACTTTAAATGCGCCTTTTTCACTCGTCAGCACGTTGACGCCGAGATTTTCACAACTGCTGTCGCTACTCAAAGTATGGCCTACGCTACGCGGGAAAAAAATGACATCCCCTGCACTCAGCAGCCTGGCCTCTTGCTCCCCATCAATTCGGATATAACCCGAACCGGCAGTTACGATATGCACCAAACCATGCGCACGCTTTGGTTCATGCCGCACATACCATTCCCCCTGAAACAGACATTGAACATCCACGCTGCCTTTTACCTGCGCCAATTCGACCAGCCTATCCAAAATATCCATAGTGTTTTTTACCAATAAATGAGATGTTTTGACGATTTAAATCTTCAAATTATTGCAATAATACACACAACAAACACAAACGGATAGGTTTTTTTATCTTATCCACTCACATTAAGAAAGGACATATCATGTTTAAAGACTGGCCTGAACATACCGCCTTGGTAAAAAAATCATTCGGTGAACTGGGTAAAAACCATCCTAAAATGCTGCAAGCCTACGTCGCACTGGATCAAGCAGCCGCTGCCGAAGCACTGGATGCCAAAACACGCGAACTAATCGCCATTGCCGTTGCCATTACCACACGTTGCGAAAGCTGCATCAGCGTGCATGCCGCCGCTGCAGCTAAAGCGGGTGCAACCGAAAGCGAAATCGCCGGCGCATTAGCCACCGCTATCGCCCTGAATGCAGGTGCCGCTTATACATACGCTTTGCGCGCTTTGGAAGCAGTAGAAACCCAACGCTAATCGGTTTGTAAAATCAGGCCGTCTGAAAGACGACTCCCCTTTCAGACGGCCTGATGAAATGCTAAACTGATAAAGTTATCATATTATTTTCTGTCTAATAGGAGATTGAACCATGAAGAAACTGCTGACCGCCGTACTTTTTGTCGCCGCTGTTGCCACTCCTTTGGCCGCTTCTGCAGCCTCTTTGCCTAAAGTTGAAAAAAGCGTGGCACAGCCTGCAAAAGCAAAAGGCGTTTGGATTGATGTCCGCTCTGCCGAAGAATTTAAAGAAGGCCATTTACAAGGTGCGCTCAATATTCCGCATAACCAAATCGTTGACCGCATCAAATCTGTCAGCCCGGATAAAAATGCGCCGGTAAACCTCTACTGCCGCAGCGGCCGCCGTGCAGAAGCCGCGCTGACTGAGCTGAAAAAAGCCGGCTACACCAACGTAACCAACCATGGCGGTTATGAAGACTTGGTGAAAAAAGGTTTGAAATAAATCTAGCTGATTTTAAAAAGGCCGTCTGAAACTTTTCAGACGGCCTTTTTTGCCATTACAGGCAGCAACTTCCAAATCTCAAACGTTTGCTGAGACCGGTTTCGTGAATTAATTGTTTGATAACCAAAATATTGGTGTTATCAGCCAACGCGCGAATGCTGTGTGCTTCCATCGGTTCAAGACGGATAACTTGTAAGCCTTCGGTTTGCAAAACTTCGTCCACAGTTTTGATTTCGGCTTTGCCGTTTAAAACCAAAAGCAAAATAATCGCATCCGCCTCATAGGCCGGAATTTCGTTATTTTTCTGCAGTGAAAGCTGAACAATCTCCTGATTGCCGTCTGAAGCAATCACGCCGCCCAATAAAGCTTTGGGGTCTAACTCATAATGTTTCATTATTATCCTTTCCGCCCAAACGTTGCCGATTCGTGGACAATCGCTCAAGCAAACCAGTACAATACCGCCCATCTTACTGATGGACACAATATTGTCACATGAACATATTAATCTCAAACGACGATGGTTATCTTGCGCCCGGTTTGGCAATTTTGGCAAGAGTATGCGCAGAATTTGCCAATGTCAGGGTGGTTGCGCCCGAACGCGATCGCAGCGGCGTCAGCAATTCCCTGACTTTAGACCGTCCTTTACAACTGAAACAGGCGGAAAACGGGTTTTACTATGTTAACGGTACCCCGACCGACTGCATTCATGTCGGCCAGCATGCCCTTGCCGACTTCAAACCCGACTTAGTCTTGTCCGGCATTAACAACGGCGCAAACATGGGTGACGATACGCTTTATTCTGGTACGGTTGCCGTCGCGACGGAAGCCTACCTGATGGGCATTCCCGCCATTGCTTTCTCGCTTGCAGACTCCAGCGGCCGTTATTGGGAAACCGCGGAAAAAGCCGCTTGGATACTGCTTTCCTATTTTCTCAAACGCCCTATTTCCGAACCCATCTTATGGAACATCAATATCCCGGCCGTCGCACCTGAAGATATCCAAGGCATAAAAATTACACGGCTCGGGCGTCGTCATCATGAACAAAGCATTGTTCCCATGTATAATCCACGTGGCGAACAAATTTATTGGATTGGGCCGGTCGGCGATGTTTCCGACAGCGAAGAAGGTACCGACTTTGGCGAATGCGCGTCCGGCTTTATCACGATTACCCCCCTGCAAGTCGATTTGACTGCCTACGGACAAATGGAGCAAACCGCTTCCTTTTGGTCAGAAATCCCTGCGCCTTAACAGTCCCTAACAGCCGAACACTTGAGAAACAAGCATATTTTTATTATGATATGCCTCGACGAGAACAATTACCCGAATACGAAAGTCATTAACATGTTGAAAAAAAGTGTATCTTATGCCGGATCGGCAGCTTTGGTTTTATTACTTGCAGCCTGTGCCAGCCAACAACCAGCTCCTGTAGTCGTCGGCACACAAAGCGGTGGTTCAACAACAAGCTCTACCGCTGACAATCCTTACGGTGCAGCGCCTTACAATACCAACACCAGCCCAGTGGCAGATGCTCCATACACTCCGCCGGCAAGTACACCTGCTCCAACGTACAACAGCGGCAGCACCGGCACTTACACGCCTTCTTATGCGCCTGTTGATATTAATGCAGCGACACATACTGTTGTTCGTGGTGATACCGTTTACAACATCTCCAAACGCTACAACATTACCCAAGACAATCTGCGTGCATGGAATAACCTGGCCGACAACACCATCAGCATTGGTCAAACCCTGCGCGTGAAACCTGAAGGCTACGTTGCACCTGCAGCTTCTGCAAGTAAACCTTCTACTCCAACAACTACAACCACTGCTCCGGCTCCAAGCACTCCTGCTAATACACCAACCGTATCTACCGGCAGCAGCCGCAACGTCAGCGGCATCACATGGCAGCGTCCGACTACCGGTAACGTTATCGCCAACTTCGGCGGCAGCAACAAAGGTGTGGATATCGCCGGTACGCAAGGCCAGCCTGTTGTTGCAGCGGCAGACGGTAAAGTCGTTTACGCAGGCTCAGGCTTGCGCGGTTACGGCAACTTGGTCATCATCCAACACAACTCTTCATTCTTGAGCGCATACGGCCACAACCAACGCCTGCTGGTTAATGAAAACCAAACCGTTAAACGCGGTCAAACCATTGCGCACATGGGTAATACCGATGCATCTCGTACCCAGTTGCACTTTGAGATCCGTCAAAACGGCAAACCGGTCAATCCGGCAAATTATGTTGCCTTCTAAGCTGATTCAAGCAACCTAATTTCAATTCAATCCCTGCCTAAATGTCATTTAGGTAGGGATTGTTTGTACCGGTTCCCCATGAAATTTCATCTTCCCTTTCTTTATACCCTGCTATTGGGCGGTTGCGCCGCGTTTTTGCCTTCATTGGACGAACGCACCCAAAGCAGTTATCTTGACATACCTGCAACGCCGCGGCTGGACAGCGCATTAAGCATTCCTTCTACATCCTCCAAGACTGATGTTTCCCATATCTATCTGCTGAACGATGCTCATGAAGCCTTTGTCGCCCGTGCCGCCCTGATTGAATCCGCCGACCATACCCTTGATTTGCAATACTATATCTGGCACAACGACATCTCTGGCAAGCTTCTGTTCAACCTGATTCATCGCGCGGCAGAACGCGGCGTCCGTGTGCGTTTGCTTCTGGACGACAACAACACCAACGGCATGGATGATCTCCTGCTGGCACTCGACAATCATCCCAATATCGAAGTCCGTCTATTTAATCCCTTTATTTTCAGAAAATGGCGTGCACTCGGCTACGTTGCCGACTTTCCGCGGCTTAACCGCCGAATGCACAACAAATCGTTTACCGCCGACAACCGTGCCACCATTTTGGGCGGACGCAATATCGGCGACGAATATTTTAAGGTTAACGACGATACTATCTTTGCTGACCTCGATATCCTCGCCACAGGCCGCGTCGTAACCGAAGTTTCCCAAGACTTCGACCGCTATTGGGCAAGCCATTCCGCCTACAACGCGACCAGCATCATCAAACGGGGAAACCTGCAAAAAGGATTGGCAGAACTCAATTACACCGACCAAGATAAAAACCAAACGCTCATCCGTTACCGTCAAAGCATCGAACACTCCAACCTCTATCAAAAAATGCAGAGCAACCTTATGGAGTGGCAAAGCGTCAGCACACGCCTGATCAGCGATGACCCGGCCAAAGGCTTAGACCGCGACCGACACAAACCGCCTATTTCCGAACGCCTGCAAGACGCCCTCAAGCAACCTGAGAAAAGCGTTTATCTTGTCTCCCCTTATTTCGTACCCACAAAATCAGGCGTTAAGGCCATAGAAAAGCTGATTCACAACGGCGTGGATGTTACCGTCCTGACCAATTCCCTCCAAGCGACCGACGTTGCCGCCGTCCATTCCGGCTACGTCAAATACCGCAAGCCCTTGCTTAAAGCAGGAGTCAAACTTTACGAGCTCCAGCCAAACCACGCCGTTCCGACCTCCAAAGACCGCGGCTTGACCGGTAGCTCCGCCACCAGCTTGCATGCCAAAACATTCATCGTGGACGAGAAACGCATTTTCATCGGCTCATTCAACCTCGACCCACGTTCCGCACGCCTCAATACCGAAATGGGCGTCGTCATCGAAAGCCCCGAAATCGCAGGCCAAATGCAGCGTACCCTTGTTACGACCACCCCAAGCTACGCCTATCAGGTAACGCTTGGCAATTACAACAAACTATACTGGTATGACCCAAGCGAAAAACGAACTTACGCACACGAGCCCGAAGCCAAGTTCTGGAAACGGATGACTTCAAAAATCCTGTCCATTCTGCCCATAGAAGGATTATTATAGAGGCCGTCTGAAAACAAAAATCATGCGGCCGGAGGAATTCACCATGTCTCGACTCATCTGCAAAACCCTATTTGTTTGTACCACCGGCCTATTGTTGGCCTCCTGCGGCACCACTGGCAAGCATAAATCCCACAAGCCGCAAACAACCGCCAGAACAGTCCAACCTGTCCGTATTTCCCATATCGACCACACCCAAGGTTCGCAGGAATTGATGCTTCACAGCCTAGGCCTGATCGGCACACCCTACAAATGGGGCGGCAGCACCACAGCCACAGGCTTTGACTGCAGCGGCATGATCCAATACGTCTATAAAAACGCCCTCAACGTCAATCTGCCACGCACCGCGCGCGATATGGCCGCAGCCAGCCGAAAAATTCCCGACGGCAAATTAAAAGCCGGCGATCTTGTCTTTTTCAATACCGGCGGCGCACACAAATACTCCCATGTCGGCCTCTACATCGGCAACGGCGAATTTATCCACGCCCCCAGCAGCGGCAAAACCATCAAAACCGAAAAACTTTCCACTCCGTTCTACGCCAAAAACTATTTGGGCGCACATACCTTTTTTACTGAATAAATCAAGGCCGTCTGAAAGGTATCGCAATATCATTGATACCTTTCAATCTATTGCTGATGAGTAAAGCTTGATTACAAGATAAGCCCATGCAAAAATTTACCCATAATAAAGCAATAGAAAGATAACACTCAGTTTTAAAAGCTTAAATCATCTTCCGCCCTGTCATTTTGCAAATACGAAACCATCAAGGATATATCATGCACACAGAATCCGTTCTAACCCTCCTCAAAACCCTGCAAAACCAAATCTGCGCCGCGCTGGAGCAAGAAGATGGCGAAGCCAAATTTGTGCATGAAGCATGGACTGGGAAACTGGGCATCGGCGAAACCCGCGTATTGAAAAACGGCGCAGTATTCGAGCAGGCAGGTGTGAATTTTTCGCATGTAAAGGGAACCCAAATGCCGGCTTCTGCCACTGCCCATCGTCCGGAATTGGCGGGCGTGGCATTTGAAGCCATGGGCGTGTCGCTGGTCATTCATCCGAAAAATCCTTATGTCCCGACCAGCCACGCCAATGTGCGCTTTTTTATTGTCTATCCTGAAAATGCCGAGCCGGTTTGGTGGTTTGGCGGCGGCTTTGATTTGACGCCGTTTTATCCTTTTGAAGAAGATATCGTGCATTGGCACACAGTGGCTCAGGACGTATGCGCACCATTTGGCGAATCGGTTTATCCTGAATTCAAACAATGGTGTGACGAATATTTCTATTTAAAACACCGTAACGAAACACGCGGCGTGGGCGGCCTGTTTTTTGACGATTTAAACCGCTGGGATTTCGATACCTGCTTGAATTTTATCAAGGCAGTCGGGGAAGGCTATATCGCAGCGTATCTGCCAATTGTGGCAAAACGCAAAAACACGCCTTATGGAGAACGTGAACGCGATTTCCAACTCTACCGTCGCGGACGCTATGTGGAATTTAACTTGGTTTGGGACAGAGGCACGCTGTTCGGCCTGCAAAGTGGCGGCCGTACGGAAAGCATTTTAATGTCCATGCCGCCGTTGGTACGCTTCGAGTATCAATACGTGCCGGAAGAAGATTCTCCAGAAGCCGCATTAAATCAATTTTTGGTAGCGCGAGACTGGCTGAAAGAATTCGGAAAATAATATCCGTTTGCAATACAGGCCGTCTAAAAAGCTGTTTTTAATCATAAATACTGCTTTTTCAGACGGCCTTTGCTTCAATTGCTTTGAATTTGCATACCTTTGCCTATTGCGCTGTTTTCTCTCTATAGAGTTTTTGAGACAATGCGCCCATATAAAAATCACCTCACAAACCACACTAAAAAGGAATAATCGGTGAAACGCATTTTCTTATTTATCGCAACCAATATTGCAGTTCTGGTTGTCATCCGTGTTATTTTGGCCATTTTGGGCATCAACAGCACCGACCAAGTCGGCAGCCTGTTGGCTTATTCCGCAGTCGTCGGCTTCAGCGGCTCGATTGTCTCCCTGCTGATGTCGAAAACCATTGCCAAACATTCGGTCGGCGCCGTCGTCATCGACCAGCCTCAAAGCGAAGAAGAAGCTTGGCTGTTGGCAACTGTTGAAGCACAAGCCCGCCAATGGAATCTGAAAACGCCGGAAGTTGCCATTTACGACTCTCCCGAGCCTAACGCCTTTGCAACCGGCGCGACCAAAAACAGCTCGCTCGTCGCCGTCAGCACTGGCCTGCTCGACCACATGACCCGCGATGAAGTCGAAGCTGTTTTGGCGCATGAAATGGCGCACGTCGGCAACGGCGATATGGTAACGCTGACGCTTATTCAAGGTATTGTGAATACTTTTGTCGTCTTCTTGGCGCGTATCGTTTCCAGCATGGTGGCGCGCAACAATGACGGCAGCACTTCGCAAGGTACATATTTCATGGTCAGCATGGTATTGCAGATCGTATTCGGCTTCCTCGCCAGCATCATCGTGATGTGGTTCAGCCGCCAACGCGAATACCGCGCCGATGCGGGCGCTGCAAAACTGGTGGGCGCGCCGAAAATGATTGCCGCCCTGCAACGCTTAAAAGGCAGCACCAGCGATCTGCCGCAAACCATGACCGCAATGGGCATTGCCAGCGAAGCCAAAGACTCTTGGTTCAGCACCCATCCTTCTTTGGACAACCGCATCAACCGTTTGAAAAACCGCTAATCGAAAAACATCAAGGCCGTCTGAAACATCCATTTCAGACGGCCTTTTTTTATTTCTTCATCAAAGCCCGTTTGATGATAATCATCCAGTCTTTCTTATCCAACAGCGGGCGCTGGTTAAACACGTCATATTTGCAACCGTCCAGCTTCTGCAAAATCAACTGGCCGCCGATAATAATCATGCGCAGCTCAAAACCGATTCGCCCTTTGAGGGTTTTGCCCAACGGCGAGCCTGCCTTCAGCATTTGAAAGGCACGTTGACACTCGTACGCCATCAATCGTTGAAAAGCAAAGTCGGCTTTGCCGGCCGCAATCTGCCCTTCGCTGACTTTGAACTTCTGCAAATCTTCCTGAGGGATGTACACGCGCCCTTTCTGACAATCTACCGCCACGTCCTGCCAGAAATTAATCAACTGTAAGGCAGTGCAAATGCCGTCGCTTTGCGCCATGCTCACTTCATCGGTTTGCCCGTACAAATGCAGCATAATGCGCCCCACCGGATTGGCGGACAAGCGGCAATAGGCAATCAATTCGCCAAAGTTTTCATAACGGGTTTTGACCACATCCTGGCTGAACGCCGCCAGCAAATCATAAAACGACTGCAACGGCAATTGAAACGGCTCAATCGCTTCGTTATGCAAACGCTGCATCAATGCCGTTTGCGGTTTCCCGCCTTGTGCAATGCGGTCTAACTCTGCCTTCAGTTCGTCTAGTTGGCGCAGGCGTTCGGCTGATTCGGCATTGCCTTCGTCGGCAATATCGTCCGCCGTCCGTGCAAAAGCGTAAACGGCGTGAACCGGCTTGCGCAAACGGCGCGGCAGCACAATGGAGCCGACAGGGAAGTTTTCGTAATGATTGACTGACATGGGAAATCCGAAAATTTAAAATAAAATGTTTTTGCTGACAGGCCGTCTGAAATTCAGACGGCCTTACGTTTGGCCGCAAAGAAATCCTGCAATACGCTTTGGCATTCTTCTGCCAATATGCCGCCCAAAATTGCGGTATGCTTGTTCAGACGTTTGTCGGCAAACAAATCAACCACGCTGCCTGCCGCGCCGGTTTTGGCTTCGGCCGCACCATAAATCACGCGCCCGACCCGCGCCTGTATCAAGGCAGATGCGCACATGGAGCAAGGCTCTAATGTGATGTACACGTCGCAGTCTTCCAAACGATAGTTTTGCAAGGCTTTGCCAGCCGCAGCAAGCGCGTTGATTTCGGCGTGGTGGCTGACATTGTGGTCGCCAATGCAGGTATTGTGTGCCGCTGCGATTGCCTTGCCTTGATATACGATGACTGCGCCAACGGGCACTTCGCCCAATGCTGCCGATTGTCTGGCCTGTTCTATCGCCAGCCGCATAAAGGCTTCCATATCGTTTTGAGAAGGGAAAACGGCAACAGGCGGATGGTTTTTCAAAGCCTTGCCCAGTTCCGTCTTTCTCTCCTCGGAAATATGCCGGACATCCACACCTGAAACCAGCGCAGCCAATTGCCACAAGGTGCTTTTGGTTACGGTCAAACCCGACGCTTTCAGCAATAGAAATGCGCGGACTGCGCCGATTTCCTGTAAATCTTCCAGTTTACAAATATCCAATTCTTTTAGCGCGGCCAATGTTTTAGGCGCAAGTGGTGGCGTGGTCAGCATGGATTATTCCTGAAAATGCTGACGCGCCAAGGCTAAGGCCGTCTGAACATAATCGCTGTCTGCGTAAGGATCTAACGTGTGCGCCAAAGGAATTTTTCGCAACCAGGTCAACTGGCGTTTTGCAAGCTGGCGTGTGGCGACAATGCCTTTTTCGACAAAGGTGTCATAATCGGTTTCACCTTCGAGATAATCCCAAGCCTGACGGTAGCCCACGCAGCGCATAGACGGCATATCGGCATGCAGTTGCGGATAATCGCGACGTAAAGCGTGCATTTCATCGAGGAAACCGTGTTCCAGCATATTTAAAAAGCGTTTTTCGATTTGCTGGTGTAACAAATGGCGGTCTTCGGGAATCAGGGCAACCGTGCATAAATCCAATAAATGCGCGACCTGCTTCTGCTCTGTGAAATGTTCGCTCAAAGGCTTGCAGGTCAAAAGATAGACTTCCAAAGCGCGTTCAATACGCTGGCTGTCATTGGCTTTCAGACGGCCTGCCGTAATCGGGTCAACTTCCTGCAAACGGCGATACAGGCCTGCCAGACCGTGTTCGTTTTTTTCTGCCTGAAGTTGTGCGCGCACTGCCGTATCCGCACAGGGTAAATCGTTCAAACCTTCCGTCAGCGCGTGGAAATACATCATCGTACCGCCGACAATCAATGGATAGCGACCGCGCGCATGTATTTCGTTCACCAAGCACACGCAATCGCCGACAAAATCCGCCGCGCTGTAACTTTCCAGCGGCGAGATAATATCAATCAAATGATGCGGTACGACGGCAAGCTCTTCGGCAGTCGGCTTGGCCGTACCGATGTCCATGCCGCGATACACCAGCGCGGAATCCAAACTGATGATTTCCACCGGCAACGATTGGGCAATATTTAAGGCCAGTGCGGTTTTACCGCCGGCGGTCGGGCCGAGTACGGCGAAAGCTTTGGGCGCGTTCATAAGAAAACGGAAAAATTAAAAATGCGATTATAGCAAACCCGGGCAAACCATATTTCAGGCCGTCTGAAACATTTGCTCTACATTATCAAAAGCGTTACACTTGCTGCGCCGTTTCAGACGGCCTTTTATATTGATTTCAAACCTGCTGCTGCCGTCATTGCGCCGACAGTCAAGCCGTCAGTGACACTGCGTCGCTGTAAACACGAAAGAACACACTATGACCGTATCTCCCGTAGCCTTGCGCCGTCAAACCGAGCGCAAGCCGCATCCGACTGCGCGTTATTGGAAAAAATGCGATGTCGAGGCCTTGTTTGGACTGCCTTTCCTCGACCTTATTTTCCAAGCCGCCGAAATCCACCGCCAAAACTTCAACCCGCGTGAAATCCAACTCTCCACCCTGCTCTCCATCAAAACCGGCGGTTGTCCCGAAGACTGCGCCTACTGCCCGCAATCGGCACACCACAACACCAATCTGGGCAAAGAGCAGATGATGGACGTGGACGAAATCGTCGAAAAAGCCAAAATTGCCCAATCTCGCGGTGCCAGCCGTTTCTGCATGGGCGCAGCATGGCGCGGCCCCAAACCCAAAGACGTGGCTGTCGTTTCCGAAATCATCAGCGCGGTGAAAAGCTTGGGCATGGAAGTGTGCGGCACCTTCGGCATGCTCGAGGACGGCATGGCTGAAGACTTCAAAAAAGCCGGCCTGGACTACTACAACCACAACCTCGACACCGACCCCGAACGCTACAACGACATCATTCACACGCGAAAACACGAAGACCGCATGGATACTTTGGGCAAAGTCCGCAATGCCGGTTTGAAAGTCTGCTGCGGCGGTATTGTCGGCATGAACGAAACCCGCGCCGAACGCGCAGGCCTGATTGCCAGCCTTGCCAACCTCGACCCGCAGCCTGAAAGTGTGCCGATCAACCAGTTGGTTAAAGTAGAAGGCACGCCGCTGGCCGATGCCGAAGATTTGGACTGGACGGAATTTGTCCGCACCATCGCTGTGGCACGGATTACTATGCCGCACAGCTACGTCCGCCTGTCCGCAGGGCGCAGCAATATGCCCGAATCCATGCAGGCCATGTGTTTCATGGCTGGCGCAAACTCGATTTTCTACGGCGACAAGCTGCTGACTACGGGCAATCCGGACGAAGACGGCGACCGCCTGCTGATGGAAAAATTGAATCTGTATCCGCTGCGCTTTGAATTGGAAGAAGAATACAAAGCCGCGCAGGAAACGCCTAAAATCAAAGTCGACTATTAACCGCCATCAACAAAGGCTGTCTGAAACTTTTTCAGACGGCCTTTTATCGTTATTCAACATTAAAACTTTCAATCTTCCGTATCCACTCTTCCTTTTCCGCCTCGCTCAAAAACGAAGCGCGGAACGAATTGGCGCACAAGGTTTTGATTTCTTCCGCACTCAAATCCAAAGACTCGGCAAGCGCTTCAAAATTGCGGTTCATATAGCCGCCGAAATACGCCGGATCGTCGGAATTGACAGTTACCAACACGCCGCGTTGCAACATACAGCGCAAATTGTGTTTTGCCATCTCAGGGAACACTTTTAATTTCAAATTGCTCAACGGGCAAACGGTCAACGGCATTTGTTCTTTAATCAAACGCGCCATCAATGCCTCATCTTCTTCCGCCCGTACGCCATGATCGACACGGCGGATATGCAGTAAATCCAAAGCCTCATAAACATATTCCGGCGGGCCTTCTTCTCCGGCATGGGCCACCGTCAACAAACCCTCCACCCGCGCCTGCGCAAACACGCGTTCAAACTTAGATGGTGGATGCCCCAATTCGCTCGAATCCAAGCCTACGCCGATGATGTGTTCTTTATAAGGCAAAGCCTGATTTAAGGTTTCAAATGCGCTTTCTTCCGATAAATGACGCAGGAAACACATAATCAAACGCGTGCTTATACCCCATTGCTGCCCGGCTTCACGGCAGGCTCGGACAATGCCGTTAATCACGGTTTCAAACGCCACGCCACGCGCAGTATGGGTTTGCGGATCGAAAAATATTTCCGTATGTACGACATTGTCTTCGCGGCAACGCTCAAGATACGCGCGGGTCAAATCGTAAAAATCCGCCTCGTGCAGCAATACGCCGGCACCGGCATAATAAATATCCAAAAACGACTGCAAATTGTGAAAATCATAAGCCTGCCGTACCGCATCGACATTTTCATAAGGAATCGCTATGTGGTTGCGCTTGGCGATTTCAAACATCAACTCCGGCTCGAACGTTCCTTCGATATGAACGTGCAGCTCGGCTTTGGGCAGGGCTTGGATAAATTGTTTGATATTCATATTTTCTCTGATTTTCGGTTTATATTTAATATTGAAGGCCGTCTGAAACTTTCAGACGGCCTTTGACTATTTATCTGTTAAAAACCATTTTCCATCATAATTTCGCCGGGGATGCGGTTGCGGTGCATGGCATAGCCCAAATCCATCAGGGCTTGGAAAGTGTCTTTGACCATTGCCGGATTGCCGCAAACCATAAAGCGCGTATCGGCTTTGGTAAACTTGAAGCCGACTTTTTCTTCCAAGCCGCCATTCTTCAGCAATTCGGGAATCCGTTTGCCGCTCAATGCGCCTTCTGTTTCCTCACGCGTAGTGACCGGAACAAAAGTGAATTTATGGAAATATTCTTCAATCAGCGGATGCTCTTTCAAATCGGCAAGGCGTTGGTTGAAAATCAACTCGTCAGCATAAGAGACGGAATGCGCCAAAACCAAACGGTCGAAACGCTGCCAGATTTCAGGCTGCTCGATAATAGAGAGGAAAGGCGCAATGCCGGAACCCGTGCAGAGCATGACCAAATCTTTGCCGTCGGGGAAACGCTCGGGCAAGAGGAAACCGGTAGCCGTTTTATCCAGCAAAATGGTATCGCCCTCTTTCATTGCTGCAAAACGCGCCGACATCGGGCCGCCTTCGATTAACACCGCGAAATACTCAAGCGTATCGGCGTATTCGGCAGACACGACAGAATACGCGCGCCAAATAAAGCCCTCGCCGTCACGGAAACCAAGGCGCGAAAACTGCCCTGCCGAAAAACGGTAGGACTCAGGACGGCTGATGGCAAAAGTCATCAGCTTAGGTGTATGGTGTTTGATCCACAAGACTTTTTCTTCGGTAAACTTGGCTTCTGGAGAAGCTGCCATAATAGGTTTCCTTAATATTCGGTATCAGTTTCAAATAGGGCTTATTATAAAGATTCAAAAGGCCGTCTGAAATATTTATTTTCAGACGGCCTTTAAGATTATTCACGACGCAAACGGATACTGATGCCTTTTTGTTCCAAAATCAAATCGTTACCGTCAAAACGATAGTTCCACACGCTTTGTTTGCGCAAAAACGCATCTTCCAGCTTCATGTCTTCACACAGCATCATGCTTACCGCAATATGGCCAAAATCAATTTTGTCCGAACCAATCGTATTGGCTTGGAACATCATACCGTTACACCCCATCTTGCCATACGCCTTAGGCATCTCGCTCAAATCCAGATAGGCATCAGTACCGGCCAAATCTTTTTCGGTGAATTTATTGAAAGAAACCACACGCCATTTGGCGGCTAAAGTAGGTATTTTCATTTGATGTGATTCAGATGATTTGCTAGAAGAAATATGTGGCTGACTTGATAAAGGCTTATCGGCAGGCGTAGAACAAGCAACCAATACAAATGCACCAATCATTGCTGAAATAAGGGTTTTCATGACTCATCCTTTTTTAGAAATCTTCTTTATCGTCTAACTGTATACCAAATGGACAACGGTTTTTTTACTGTCCGCATCAAAAAATAGGTACAACTCATCGCAACCATATTCCTGAAATTTATATCCGCTCAAATAGCCGACATAAGGAAAAACTTTTCCATCATCTCGTTTGGGTGTATCCATTAAATTACCGTACTCTTCTTGGAACATTTCATCAATATGGTTAAAACCTTCTTCCAACATACCCTCTGATAATCCACCGGCATCCTCAATCAAATCTCTATCCAACCCGGCATCCTGACATTGTGAATCTGCAGCTTCCTTTAGTGCAACCAATTCTTCCAAAGTATATTTGCTATCCAGCTCAATAGGTACATATCCCTGAAGGAATTTTCCATATTTCAGATACAAATTTTTGATGGCATTAAAACAAAGATGATTGATTCTATATACGTTTTCTAATTCTTCCTGCGTATCCTGCCGATAAATATACGGCGTTTTATACCAAGCTGCCTGATCAAAACTCATACCCTGTTTTTCCGCAATCTTTTGCGCCTGTTCTGTTATTCTGATTTTGATTTCAGACGGCATTTCCTTGTTTTCCAAAATAAAAAAACGCCAATCGCCATTAAACCGATATTTACCGTTTTCATCAACATCAAAACAAATGCTGTCTTCAAAATTATAGCGGTCATGAAATGCCGATGTATGCTCACCTACGCAACCCGAATGAATTTCCGCAGGCTGGACGAAATGTATCCAGAACTCTTCACTATCAGGACGTATAAATTGAAGATTAAGCGAACAAATGGGCAAGAAATGTTTCGCATGTCGCTCTATCTCTTCAGAAAAAACTTCTTCCGGAGAGGGAAATGGACGAATAAATTTTTCAGGGATATTCATCTTAATCACCATAATTTAAAGGCCGTCTGAAAAACGATTCACCTTCAGACGGCCTTTAAGCCTTATTTACAAAGTCGTATCCAATGCTTTGGAAATATCGTTCCAAATATCATCTACGTCTTCGATACCGACAGAGAAACGCAACAGGCCGACTTTGATGCCCATCTCCATTTTCACATCATGTGGTACGCCGCTGTGGGACTGGGAGTAGCAATGGTTAACCAAACTTTCCACGCCGCCGAGGCTGGAAGCCATTTTGACCAGTTTCATGTTTTTAATCACGCTATTGGCCGCTTCACGCGTGTCATTTTTGAGATAAACCGTAACCACGCCGCCGATGCCTTTGGGCATTTGTGCTTGGGCGAGTTCATAATGTTCGTGAGATGGCAGGCCGGGATAGAACACTTTTTCAATGGCAGGATGGGTTTCCAAACGGCGCGCAATTTCGAGTGCGTTTTGGCAATGGGCATTCATGCGCAGAGCCAGCGTTTTGATACCGCGCAAAACCAACCAGCAATCCATCGGGCCTGCAATCGCGCCGGTATGCACCATCATATCGTGCAAAGGCTGCGCCAGTTCTTTGGTTTTGGCAACAACTACGCCCATCAATACGTCCGAATGGCCGCACAAATATTTGGTAGCGGAATGGAACACAAAATCGCAACCCATATCCAACGGCTGTTGCAGATACGGCGTGGCAAAGGTATTGTCGATGCCGACCAGTGCACCGGCTGCTTTGGCTTTCGCTGCAAGCGCTTTGATGTCTACCAAGCGCAAAAGCGGGTTGGACGGCGTTTCCAGCCAAACCAATTTGACATTGTGCGCTTTAAGCAGCTCGTCCAAATTATCCGGATTACCCAAATCGGCAAAAACAACGTTCACACCCCATTTTTGATAAACATCGACCAATAAATCATAAGCACCGCCGTAAATATCGGCGACCGCGACAATGGTATCGCCCGGGCGCAGGAAAGTACGCCACACGGCATCAATCCCCGCCATACCGCTGGAAAACGCAAAGCCGGCCGCACCATGCTCCAAATCGGCAACCGTATCTTCCAATACCTGACGGGTCGGGTTGCTCAGGCGCGAGTAGCGGTAAGGCACATTTTCGCCAATCTCGTGCAATGCAAACATACTGTTTTGATAAATGGGCGGCATCAGCGCACGGTTGTGTTCGTCGCAATCGTAGCTGGAATGAATGGCTTTCGTGGCGAATTTCATTTGGTCTCTGCCTATGTAGATGTGAATAATCGAAGATTTTATCACTATCTGAAAAATAGAAACAATCAATGCAGGCGGATAAAGCAAGTGATATAATCTCGCATTTGCAAATTGGCCGACACGAGCCGATTCCCTCCACACGCATCTCAACAATCCTATCATGAAGGACATACCACGCATGAACGCCATTGCAGACGTGCAATCCAGCCGCGATTTACGCAACCTGCCAATTAATCAGGTCGGCATCAAAGACCTGCGCTTTCCAATTTCCCTCAAAAGCAAAGAAGGCGAACAATCCACCGTCGCCCGCCTGACCATGACGGTTTTCCTGCCTGCCGACCAAAAAGGCACGCATATGTCGCGCTTTGTCGCCCTGATGGAAAAACAAACCGATGCTTTGGATTTCGATACGCTGCACAAGCTGACCGCCGATATGGTTGCCCTGTTGGATTCGCATTCCGGCAAAATCAGCGTTTCCTTCCCGTTTTTCCGCAAGAAAAGTGCGCCTGTCTCCGGCATCCAATCGTTGCTCGACTATGATGTCACCCTGACCGGCGAAATCAAAAACGGTACATACAGCCACAATCTGAAAGTAATGGTTCCGGTTACTTCATTGTGTCCGTGTTCCAAAGAAATTTCCCAATACGGCGCGCATAACCAACGTTCTCATGTGACCGTCAGCCTGATTGCAAACGCGGATGTAGGCATCGAAGAAATCATCGATTACGTCGAAGCACAGGCAAGCTGCCAGCTCTACGGTTTGCTCAAACGCCCTGACGAGAAGTATGTAACGGAAAAAGCATACGAAAATCCGAAGTTTGTCGAAGACATGGTTCGCGATGTGGCCACTGCACTGATTGCCGATAAACGCATCGAATCGTTCGTCGTCGAAAGCGAAAACTTTGAATCGATACACAACCATTCCGCTTACGCTTATATCGCTTATCCTTAAAAGCCGAGCCGAAGAGAAACAAAGGCCGTCTGAAAATTTCAGACGGCCTTTGGCATAGATTGAACGATAACATGAGACTATCGGTCATATATGGGCAACCCTATTTCGATATAATTCAAAAGCATTAGATTTCTCTCGCAATATTTAACTTAAATTAAGCCGATTGTTTTGTCCATCATTTATAATGACGGTTCCTCAACGGCATCTCCGTAGATACTATGAAAAAATTCCTTTATTTCCTCATTGCATTTTTAGGCTTGAGCAGCTTCGCATTCGCAGTAGATGCCAATGATTTGCTGCCTCCAGAGCAAGCCTTTGTACCTCAAGTCAATGTAACCGATCAAGGCATCAGCGTGCAGTTCAAGATCGCTGACGGCTACTATATGTACCAGTCCAAAATCGTTGCAGCGACCAATCCTGACAAAGTCTTGGGTGAACCCAAATTCAGCAAAGGCGAAGAAAAAGAAGACGAATTCTTCGGCAAACAAACGGTTTACCACCATACCGCACAGGTTGACCTGCCTTACAAACAAGCCGCACCGCAATACAAACTGACGCTGACTTATCAAGGCTGTGCCGAAGTGGGTGTATGTTATCCGCCTGTGGACACCGAGTTTGACGTAAAAGGCAACGGGGTTTACCAGCCGCAAAGCGACGAGCCGGTTTCCGCCAAAGACCGATTCTTGCAACCGTCCGCCTCTTCAGACGGCCAAATGCCCACGCAACCCAGTACAAACAATCCCGACAGCAGCCGCTTCAAGCTCTCTTGGGATACTTTAAACGCCAACCTGTTGGCGTTTTTTGTCGCAGGTTTGGGCTTAAGCTTTACAGCCTGTATGTATCCGCTCCTGCCGATTGTTTCCAGCATTGTCGTGGGCGATAAAAAAGCCGGCAAAGGCCGCGCGTTCACTTTGTCTATGGTGTATGTACAAGGTTTGGCATTGACCTATACCTTGGTCGGCGTAATTGCCGGTTTGACCGGCGCGCTGTTGACTGTATGGCTACAACAGCCGTGGGTTGTACTTGCCGCCGCCGCGTTGATGGTAATACTGGCGCTGTCCATGTTCGGCCTCTTCAATATCCAGCTGCCCAACTCCGTCCAATCCTATTTCCAAAACCAAAGCAACAAACTCTCCGGCGGCAAAATCATTTCCGTCTTCATCATGGGTATTTTGTCCGCCCTGATTGTCGGCCCTTGCGTTGCGCCTCCGCTGGCATTTGCTTTGGGCTATATCGGCCAGACCGGCGATGCTGTATTGGGCGGTCTTGCGCTTTATGTCTTGGCGCTTGGTACCGGCGTACCGCTCATCATCATCGGCACATTCGGCGGCCATATCCTGCCTAAAGCAGGCGACTGGATGAATGGCATCAAATACGCATTCGGCTTCATCTTACTGGCCGTTGCCGTATACCTTGCCACACCGCATCTGCCTTATTTCGCAGTAGTCAGCCTCTACACCTTGCTGATGATTGTTCCTGCCCTTATGCTTTTGACGAAATCCGGCAAACAAAAAGGCCGTCTGAAAACAGTTGCCGCCGTATTGGGCTTTTTACTGCTGATTGGCGGCTCATGGTTTGGCTGGCAAAGCTTTAATAAACAAACCACCGCCCTGCACCACTTCTTAACGCTGGTTCCGCCATCCGAAGCCGGACAAGAAACCGAACACGGCAAGATGTTTACCGATGTCGGCGAACTTAAAGCCGCTATGGATGCTGCCTTGAAAGCCGACCCAAGCAAGCCCGTGCTGATTGATTTCTACGCCGACTGGTGCGTATCCTGCAAAGAAATGGCCGCCTACACGCTCAACCAACCGCAGGTACACGAAGCAGTCGATATGCAGCGCTTCTTCCAAATCGATGTAACCGCCAACACTCCTGACCATCAGGCCTTACTGAAAGAATACGGCCTCTTCGGCCCTCCGGGCGTGTTTGTTGTCCGCGCCGACGGCAGTCATAGCGAAGCCTTATTAGGCTTTGTCAAACCCGATGCCTTTATCGAATGGTATCGCAAAAACGAGAAATAGCCGTCTATAAAAAGGCCGTCTGAAAACAGATTTTCAGACGGCCTTTTCTTATGTTCAGAAATTAAAATTCATCTTGAGGCCAATGTGTAGAACGCAAAATGCTGGAATCCACATCTTGAATATTGCGATGACCGGTAAACGCCATGGAAATATCCATTTCTTTATACAGGATTTCCAGCGCACGGGTTACACCTTCTTCACCATACGCACCCAAACCATACAGGAACGCCCGGCCTATCATCGTACCTTTCGCACCCAAAGCCCAAGCCTTCAAAATATCCTGACCGCTGCGGATACCGCTGTCCATCCAAACCTCGATGTCGCTACCCACCGCGCTGACCACATCAGGCAAAGCCTTAATGGCAGACACAGTATCGTCAAGCTGACGGCCGCCATGATTGGAAACGACCAATGCGTCTGCACCGCTTTTCGCTGCCTTTTCCGCATCTTCAGGCTCCATAATGCCTTTGATAATCAGCTTGCCGCCCCATAAATCTTTAATGCGCGCCACATCGTCCCAGCTCAAGCGCGGGTCGAATTGTTCGGAAGTCCATGAAGACAGCGAAGACAAATCACCGACGTTTTTCGCATGACCGACGATATTGCGGAAGGTGCGGCGTTCCGTGTTCAGCATTTTCATACACCATTCCGGTTTGGTCGCCAAATTGATTAAATTGGCAATGGTCGGTTTCGGCGGCGCAGACAGGCCGTTTTTAATGTCTTTGTGGCGTTGACCCAAAACCTGCAAATCGGCAGTCAATACCAAAGCCGAACAATTAGCATCTTTTGCACGCTTAATCAGGTTCTCCATAAACTCGCGGTCGCGCATCACATAAAGCTGAAACCAAAACGGCGCGCTGGTGTTTTCAGCCACATCTTCAATCGAACAAATGGACATGGTTGAAAGCGTAAACGGGATACCGAATTTTTCCGCCGCCCGCGCCGCCAAGATTTCACCGTCGGCGTGCGCCATGCCAGTAAAACCGGTCGGTGCAATCGCCACCGGCATTTTCACATCCTGCCCGATCATTTTGGTCTCAAGGCTGCGTCCTTCCATATTAACCAATACTTTTTGACGGAAACGGATGTCTTTAAAATCCGAAGTATTTTCACGATAAGTGGTTTCCGTCCAAGAGCCTGAGTCAATATAGTCATAAAACATACGCGGCATTTTACGTTTGGCAACAAGGCGCAAGTCTTCGATACAGGTTATTTTGCTTAAATCACATTTCATTGTCGATTGCCTCTGTTAAGGTAAAGATGGACGATCAAGGCCGTCTGGACATTTCAAACACCTCATTATTTTACTCCATCAAAACAACTAAATTTTAAGAATAATTTGATAATCTATATCACTATCAATATTAAATCAAAACATTTTAACCCTGATATTTGTAAGGTTGATAGCCTTTTTTCAGACGGCCTTAAATCCAAATCGCAGAAAAATAAAGAAAATATTTTCCGATTTAAAAATCAGCCAATGCCACCATTTAAACAAACAATCAAACCAAGCCGCCACATACTTGACTGAAACACTCAGATATTAGACAATTCCCCCACTAATAAAAACGCCCCACACAGGCAACCACACCATGAGACTGACTACCAAAGGGCGATTTGCAGTAACCGCCATGATAGATTTGGCGATGAACGCGCAAACCGGCGCTGTCAAACTCAGTGCCATCAGCGAACGACAAAGCATATCGCTTTCCTACCTCGAACAATTATTCAGCAAGCTGCGCCGTGCCGGATTGGTTGAAAGCCTACGCGGCCCCGGCGGAGGCTATATCCTTGCCGCTCCCGCCGAGCAAATCAATATTGCACAAATCATCTCCGCAGCCGAAGACCGACTGGATGCCACGCAATGCGGCAGCAAAGCAAACTGCAACCACGGCGCCCCCTGCCTGACCCACGACCTTTGGGAAAACTTAAACAAAACCATCAATGATTACCTCAGCGGCGTTACGCTGCAAAGCATCATTGAACAAAAAAACTGCAGCGACAGCAGTCATGTCGTTACCTTTACACACATTCATTAAACCGACCTACGGCAAAGACCGCAGGCAGATGACCAAACGAAAGAGCAAACCATGACCGTCAAAACCCCCGTATACCTCGACTACGCCGCCACTACTCCCGTTGACCGCCGCGTTGCCGAAAAAATGATTCCCTACCTGTCCGATATTTTCGGCAATCCGGCCTCCAACAGCCATAGCTTCGGTTGGGAAGCAGAAGAAGCCGTAGAAAAAGCACGTGCAGACATTGCAGCCCTGATTAACGCCGACTCTAAAGAAATCGTTTTCACCAGCGGCGCAACCGAGTCCAACAACCTCGCCATCAAAGGCGCGGCGCACTTCTACAAATCTAAAGGCAACCACCTCATCACCGTAAAAACCGAGCACAAAGCCGTGCTCGACACCATGCGCGAACTCGAACGCCAAGGTTACGAAGTAACTTATCTGGACGTACAAGAAAACGGTTTGGTTGATTTAGACGTACTGAAAGCCGCCATCCGCGAAGACACCATCCTCGTTTCCGTCATGTGGGTAAACAACGAAATCGGCGTGGTTCAAGATATTCCTGCCATCGGCGAAATCTGCCGCGAACGCAAAATCATTTTCCACGTTGATGCAGCACAAGCATGCGGTAAAGTGCCTGTCGACGTTGAAGCCACCAAAGTTGATTTGCTGTCTATGTCCGGCCACAAAGTATACGGCCCTAAAGGCATCGGTGCCCTGTATGTACGCCGTAAACCACGCGTCCGCCTCGAAGCCCAAATGCACGGCGGCGGCCACGAACGCGGCTTCCGCAGCGGCACCTTGCCGACCCACCAAATCGTCGGCATGGGCGAAGCCTTCCGCATCGCCAAAGAAGAACTCGAGCAAGACATGGCACACTACCGAAAACTGCGCGACATCTTCCTCAAAGGCATCGAAGGCATCGAAGAAGTCTATATCAACGGCGACCTCGAACACCGCGCCCCGAACAACCTGAACGTCAGCTTCAACTTCGTCGAAGGCGAAAGCCTGATTATGGCGGTCAAAGAACTCGCCGTATCCAGCGGCTCCGCCTGTACTTCTGCCAGCCTCGAACCAAGCTACGTCCTGCGCGCGCTCGGCCGCAATGACGAATTAGCGCACTCTTCCCTACGCATCACCTTCGGCCGCATGACCACCGAAGAAGAAGTCCAATTCGCAGCAGAACTGATTAAATCCAAAATCGGCAAACTGCGTGAACTGTCGCCTCTGTGGGAAATGTTCAAAGACGGGATTGATTTGAATTCGATCGAGTGGGCGGCGCATTAACTCAAAGAAAAGGTCGTCTGAAAATCCTAAAAAGACCTTTCAGACGACCTAAAAGCCAAATCAAGCGAACGTAGGTGGGGTTGATAATTTAACCTACTTAATACTGGGCTGTTTGATGTGTTTTTGATGTTAATTTAGCTAACCTTAGGAGACTGACTAAAATGAAAATTTTAAAAGAGCATTTTGAATACAATAATGGAACATACTCGCTTGTTGAGTTGGAAAATTATCAATGCATTGAAAAGTGGGAACAAAATGGCAGGCAGGTCGAAATTAAGCCTAAAGAAAATGAGGAAAATAAAGTAACAAGTATTTGGCTTGTTATTTATCAAGCAGGGACATTATTAATAAATGGTCCTTCATTTTTAACCCAAAAAGAATTTGATGCTATCTTTAAGGATTTTGAAAATATTCAGGTTGATATAGAGAGAACTTTTCTCTTCGCCCAAAAATATAACATGGTTCTACCTAGAAATTATTCGATTACTCCATTTTATAAAGACGGAGCTAGAAGTGCTTGTATTGATTTTAGTAAAGATGATTTTGATAGTTTAAGAGAGTTAATAAATTCTTTTAAAAAGCAAGTGTAGGTTGGGTTGAAAATTCAATAAATTTGTTAAGCCCCAAAAAATGTGAGATTTGACGATTCAATCTATCCAACCCTCACATTAAAAATAAAAAAGCAAGCGTAGGTTGGGTTGAAAAAAACCAACAAGCCTATCAAAGCACCCGAAATGTTGGGTTTAACAACCCAAGCTACCTAATAAATAAAAAAGGTCGTCTGAAAATCTCCAAAGACCTTTTCAGACGACCTAAAAGCCACCACATTAAAATCAAGGATACAAAACCATGAACGAACAAGATTTAGATTTGGACAATCTCGACAACCTGCTTGAAGATTTTGACGGCGTTACCGTAGAGGGCGGCGTCGATTCGGAAAACGACGACGGTTGCGAAGGCGGCGCGTGTAAAATCTAAACTTCAGGCCGTCTGAATATTCGTAAACAAACCATTTACACCACTAAAAACACAAAGGAAACCACATCATGGCATACAGCGATAAAGTAATCGACCACTACGAAAATCCCCGCAACGTTGGTACTTTCGACAAAAACGACGAATCTGTCGGTACCGGCATGGTCGGTGCACCAGCCTGCGGTGACGTAATGCGTCTGCAAATCAAAGTAAACGATGAGGGTATTATCGAAGATGCAAAATTCAAAACTTACGGTTGCGGTTCTGCCATCGCTTCTTCCAGCCTGATCACCGAGTGGGTCAAAGGCAAAAGCCTGGATGATGCGCTGGCAATCAAAAACAGTGAAATCGCTGAAGAATTGGAATTGCCTCCAGTTAAAATCCACTGTTCCATTTTAGCTGAAGATGCGGTAAAAGCGGCCGTTGCCGACTATCGCAAACGTCAGGAAAATAAATAACCGGATTCAGCGAACCTTTGTCGGCAGGTGCTCCCAAGATTCCTGGCAACTCTTCGAGAAAAGCAAATCTGGTGGTTTATTCCCCTCTTCTTTTGTGGGGAAAAACTAAGTATGCAGAAACTAATCGTTTTGAAGTTGCTGCCAAATTTGGGACTACCTACCAATCTATCCCCTCTCCCGCGGGAGAGGGTTAGGGAGAGAGCAATAAGCTGCTGCTTATATTCAGCAAAATCAAAGAAGACGATATGCCTTTTACTGATGAAGAAATCCAATCCCTACTTACTGTCAAAGGCATAGGTAAAACCATATTGCAACGTTTGCAGCAAATGGGGTTGGATGATGTTGCCAAGCTGGCGGCGGCAGATTTGGACGATATTTTGGAACAGGGCGCACAATTGACCGGCTCGACCTGTTGGAAAAACAGTCCGCAGGCAAAAGCTGCCATTGCTGCTGCAATAGAGTGGGCACAACAGCGTTTTCAGACGGCCTGAGCGTCAAGAGGCCGTCTGAAATAAAAAAACAGGCAAAACAGAAAATGATTGCGAAATGAGGAAAAAAGCATGATTACCATCACAGAAAACGCAGCCAAACACATCAACGGCTACCTGACCAAACGTGGCAAAGGCTTGGGTGTGCGCTTGGGTGTGAAAACCAGTGGCTGCTCAGGCATGGCATACAACCTTGAATTTGTCGATGAAGTGAACGAGGACGACCTGATTTTTGAAGAACACGGCGCACGCGTTTATATCGATCCAAAAAGCTTGGTTTATCTAGATGGCACGCAAGTTGATTACACCAAAGAAGGCTTACAGGAAGGTTTCAAATTTGAAAACCCAAACGTTAAAGACTCTTGCGGCTGCGGTGAGAGCTTCCACGTTTAAAAAATAAAAATGGCGGGAAAGTATCAAAACCATCCCGCCATTTTTTGGCTTCTTGCCTATTATAGCTACCTTTGCCTTTTCTTTTTCGTTCTACTTGGTGTCGGAACAAATCAGATTTGACTAAGGCTTTTAAGACATTGTCTCGTATTTTGCCTTTATTATGTTGTACCTTACCGGTCATATTGTTTTCCTTTCGTATAAACATTTTCCGGATTATATCGTAAAATAATCCTCTTCTTTAGATTTTTCCTTTAATATCATGTCTCAATACTTCAACCTCTTCCAGCTTGAGCCATCTTTCAATATTGATACCGAAGCACTCGAACAAAGCTATCGAACTTTAGCAGCCCGTTTTCATCCCGATAAATTTGCTTCTGCTTCAGCTTTTGAGCAGAAACAAGCCGTCATGATGTCTTCTACAATTAATGATGCCTACCGCACATTAAAAAGCCCTATTGATCGGGCTGCTTATCTCTTGAAAAGCCAAAATATCGATGCTGATGCACCTGAACACACTTCGTTTTCACCAGAATTCCTCATGCAGCAGATGGAATGGCGGGAAACATTGATGGATGCTCAAATGGAACAAAACCATGATGCCATCCGAGCACTGGATCAAGAAATTCAAGAAGTACAAAGCAACCTATATCAAGATTTGCAACAAGCATTTGAACAACAGGATTATGAATCAGCCGCACAATGGGTACGGCATGGACGCTTTCTTAATAAGCTTCGCAATGAAATTGCTTCAATCTTATAAAGTACATATGCTGTTACATTTGCCTAAGTTTTATAGCAAATGATTTTATATGTAAAACAAAAACCGTATCAGATTTATCTGATACGGTTTTCTTATATTAACTACCGATTAGCGTTTTTTACCGGTAACAGTAGCAACAGCCAGGTTTTCGTTACGTTTCAGAGAAACGCTTTCAACACCTTCTGGCAATTTGATGTCTGACAAGTGCAGAATGTCGCCGGCAACAACTGATGCACAATCCAGCTCCAAGAAAGCAGGAATGTTTGCAGGCAAAGCAACTACTTCAACAGAAGTATTCAACAGAGATACGCGACCACCTTGCAATTTAACAGCTTGAGAGTTTTCAGCGTTAACAATGTGCAGAGGAACGCGGATGCGTACAGGTTGATCAGCTTTTACAGCTTGGAAGTCGATGTGTTGAACTTCGCGACGGAATGGGTGCATTTGGAAGTCACGCACGATAACGTCTTTAGTTTCACCGTTCAAAGACAGTTTAATCAAAGCAGTATGGAAAGATTCTTTTTCCAATGCGTAGAATACAGTTTTGTGGTCTACAGCGATAGCAACAGGCTCTTGACCTTCACCGTACAGAATGCCAGGGATTTGGCCTTCGCGACGCAGGCGGCGGCTCGCACCAGTGCCTTGGGCTTCGCGAACAGAGGCTTGAATTTCGTAAGTCATGTTTAATACTCCAATTTAGATAAAATCGTCGTCATCGGCCGCGACCAGCTTAAGACGACATCGGGTTATGGCAGCAACATGCCACCAGTCATCACATCCTCATTGAAAAGATATGAGACGGATTCTTCATTGCTGATACGGCGTACCGTTTCAGCCAGCAAACCGGCAATGGTAACTTGACGGATGCGTTCACATTTCTTAGCTGCTTCAGACAACGGAATCGTATCTGTCACAACTACTTGGTCAATTTCGGAAGAAGCAATTCGATTCACTGCTTCGCCGGAGAATACTGCATGGCTGGCGTATGCCAGTACACGATCCGCACCGCGCTCTTTCAGGGCAACAGCCGCTTTACACAAAGTATTTGCCGTATCGATCATATCATCTACGATTAAGCAAGTACGGCCTTGAATATCACCAATAATATTCATCACTTCAGCCACGTTGGCTTTAGGACGACGTTTATCAATAATGGCCAAATCAGCATTTAAAGATTTAGCAACAGCACGTGCACGTACAACACCACCAATATCAGGGCTGACAACAGTCAAATTGTCGATACGTTGTTGTTTAATATCGTTCAATAAAATCGGGGTAGCGTAAATATTATCTACCGGAATATCAAAGAAACCTTGAATTTGGTCGGCATGCAAGTCAACAGTCAATACGCGGTCGATGCCTGCTGAGTACAACATATTCGCTACCAATTTAGCAGAAATCGGCACACGGACAGAGCGAGGACGGCGATCTTGACGCGCATAGCCAAAGTAAGGAATCGCAGCAGTAATACGACCGGCAGAAGCACGTTTAAGTGCATCAGCCATAGTCAAAATTTCCATCAGGTTATCATTGGTTGGCGCGCAGGTAGGTTGCAAAATAAACACATCGCGACCACGCACATTTTCCAACAACTCAATGGCTACTTCACCATCAGAGAATTTGGAAACGGTGGCTTCACCGAGTGAAATATCCAAATGTTTGACAACACGTTGCGCCAATTCCGGATTTGCATTACCGGTAAACACCATTAAACTGTCATAAGCAGCCATATCTTCACCTGATTCTAGATTTGATTTACGCGCAGAAAACATTACGCTTCCCTTTGCCCTATGTCTAAGACACTAATTGCGCGATTATACGCATAAAGACGGGTAAAAAAAAGTTTTTCAGCGTTATTTCGCTCTGCGCGTAAAAAAGCGTGTAAGAAAACTTACACGCTTTTATTTGGCTGGGGAGGAAGGATTCGAACCTTCGCATGCTGGAATCAAAATCCAGTGTCTTAACCGCTTGACGACTCCCC
>NZ_JBQCVO010000006.1:81497-131091 GCF_051958295.1 Neisseria sp. P0014.S002
TTGGCTGGGGAGGAAGGATTCGAACCTTCGCATGCTGGAATCAAAATCCAGTGTCTTAACCGCTTGACGACTCCCCAACTTACTAAATCATATGAAACAGCGGATGAATATCTAATCCTTCCACACAATAAGCTTCATATGATTGAGAAACCTGTTGGTAAATTGTATTTGCTTCTTGATGAGATGCACTTGCTATAAACAAACAAGCTCCGGAACCGGTCATTAATGCATAACCATATTGGGATAACTCAACATAAGCCTTCCAAACTTCAGGATATTCCTGAAACACAACAGCCTGCATATCATTTTGAAACGGCTGTAACGATTGGAAAGTCGGCATTATGCTGGGTTTGGAATCCCGTGTCAAGCCTTCATGTGCAAAAATTTTAGCTGTTGCCACATGGACGGGGGGCTTAACGATAACATACCATTGTTCAGGGACATCTATTTCAGCCAGCTTCTCGCCTACGCCTTTGGCAAAAGCACTTCTTCCAAAAATAAAAAAAGGAACATCCGCACCAAGACTTACACCTAAATCAATCAGTTGCTGCCTGCTCAAACCGCATTGCCACCATTGGTTTAAAACCATTAAAACTGTGGCCGCATCAGAGCTGCCGCCGCCCAATCCGCCTCCGGTCGGAATCACTTTATTCAACCAGATTTCGACGCCGTGCGGTACGCTTGCATATGGCAGTAATAATTTAGCCGCCCGATAAGCCAAGTCCTGTTCGGGCTCAAGCCCTTCGACCGGCGTATGCAGAATAATCTGCCCATCAGTACGCATTTTCAGATGAACGGTATCGTATAAGCCGATCAAACAGAAAATACTTTCCAAATTATGATAACCATCGCTCCTGCGGCCGGTAATCCTCAAATCCAAATTTAATTTGGCCGGCGCAGGAAAGGCTTGGATTTCCTCTGAAACAGACATGGCATCCTCTATTTGCGTGCTGCGCATCGGGTTTGTCCATTCTTATCTAAAGAGTGGTTTACCGTGTCAAACACCAAGCGGATATTAAACTTGGCATTCTCAAGTTGAAGCGTTTTGGGCTGTCCTGAACTATTTAAAGTGCGCGATATTGTCCAGTCAAACTGCTCCAGACGGCCATCAGGCAGGATTTTGTATGGCGCATTGGCAACGCGTTTACCATCCGCCCAAATATGTAGATATTGAACCGGCAAAGCAAAGCCCAAAAGCTGTCTGCTCAATTCCTCAGCCGTTTCCGCCTGATAAACTTTACCCTTACTGTCTACTGCCAATACACCCTCACTGTCTTGACACAGCTGGCCTACGGTATTGCCCAATGGTGTATTCACATCAATGGTTTGAACCGTGTTCTGATAAGTCCAGTCGAAATTGGCATAAGAGCCTTTACCTTCTACTTTGACAGCCAATCGACCATCTGCGCTAAAATCCTGCACCTGTTCTGCTGCTTGCCAACTGTTTTGCTGAGGTAAGTTTGGCTGCGCACAGGCAGCCAAAAGCAATAAGGCTGCAACCGATGATAATTGTTTTAAATTCATGGATATTCCTTCATAGGCCGTCTGAAATCAAACACTTTTCAGACGGCCTTTTGGTTTTATTTGTGTTTTTGAGTATGCGGTTTGCTGGGCGTTATACCGAATTTGGACATTGTCTCTTTTAATACTCGGAGATTGCTTCCACGTTTCAAGCCGTCATTCCAGATTTCTTTGGCCTTATCTTGGTCGCCAAGCGTCCATAGGACTTCGCCCAAATGCGCGGCGACTTCGGCTTCAGGTTCTTTTTCATAGGCATATTGGATATACGGCAAAGCCATTTGGGCATCGCCTTTAAGATAATACGCCCAGCCTACACTATCATTAATTGCTGCGCTTTCCGGCTCCATCTGATAGGCCGTCTGAACCATTTTGAAAGCCTCGTCCAAATCCTTGCCACTTGTCAGTAGGGTATAGCCCAAAGCATTCCAACCGTGCGGATTATCCGGATACAGCTCTACCACACGGCGCAAATCGGCAATCGCCTTGCCTGGCTGATTCAGCTTCTCGTACACCATCGAACGCTGATACAACACATTGGCAAGCAGCTCGGGAGAGGCTTGGGTTTTCAAGGATTTTTCGGTGGAATTTACCAAGCTATTCAAAGCGTTCAACGATTCTTGAAGATTGGTATTTTTAGACAATACAAACAAAGCCGTATTCAGCAAATCACTGGCTTCAAAATAACGTCCTCTTTGCTCGGGCATTTTTTGTGCGCGTTGCACCAAAGCCCAAGCCTCTTTATGGTTGCCCTGTTTGGTTTCGATAGAAGCGGCCAAAATGGTTTTATCAAATGTATAAGCCGTAGCCGTTACCTTGTCCAGCCATTGTTTGGCTTTGGCAAAATCCTCGGCATCATTATAAGACACCGCACCAATCAACGCCGCACGGCTGCGCTGCTCCTCCGTACCGGCTTTATAAGCCTTTTCCAGATAGCTGTTTACTGCAGAAATATTTTCCGTCTTGCTGGCTGACAATAAGGCAGCCTGAATATACAAATCAGGGTTGGGATTTTCTTCCAATAAAGTCTGCAAGCGCTTGAATGCCTTATCATTTTGGCCATGGGCGATCAAATTGGCGATATCCAATTCCTGCCAAATCGGAGATAAGGTTTTGGTGTCTGTCTCTTTGAAGAAGCCGTCCAAAATATCAGGATGCCGTTGCGCCATCAGTCTCAATGTAACAAAAGTCGGCGGCAAAATTTCGTTGTCCAACTTGGCCAAGCGCTGCAATGCCGCAATGGCGTGTTTCTTTTGACCGTCTTTTGCACTAAAAATTGCATCTGCAATCGCTGCTTCTGGAAAGTCTTTATAATTCAGTGCTGTTTTATGCACCTGTTTGACTGCATCGCTGGTCAGATTCGGCTGTTGTGCTGCGGTTTGTGCCAAAAGCAGGAACACGCGCTTTTGCTCGCCTTCACTACCGCCGGCAATCACCTTATCCAATCCGCTCAAATTCTTATCGGCTTTGCCCAGCAGCAAATTGCGCAACCAAGTCATACGCTTTTGTGCTTCACCAGGCTCCGGCTCGATTTCGTGCCATTTTTGGTAAATGGCTTCAGCCTGTTCAAAGGCGTTTAAAGAAACCGCCATCTCCAAAGCCCGTTCGGCCACTTCGGGAGATTTGGTGCGATGCAAAGTCAAAATATAAGTAAACAAAGCAGAAGCCGCATCGCCCTTTTGCAGGGCTAGTTCTGAATTTAACAAAGTAAAAACCTGCGAGGTGCGGTTTTGTATACCCAACAGACGTATCCGCTCCTGCTCGCGCTCTTCAGGAGAAAAACGGTCGGCACGGCTTTTCTTTTTAATAATCTTAGCCGATTCAAAAACTGTATTTGAATCGCCGGGCGCGGCAAAAGTTTGTGTAGCAAACAACATCATGACAGCCGCAGCTGCTACTCGAATACGGGATGGGGAAAACAACATAACTATCCTTTTTGAGAATCTGCCGGCATTTTCAGACGGCCTAAGCACTTGCAGAACAGACGCAAAGCTTTATTTATCATTCAGGCATAACTGTAACACACGCACCCTATTTTGTTGACACGGTAACCGTAAACCTTGTGTAATCCTCATCTGCATAAAACGATCAGCGCCAAAAATGAA
The DNA here is from genome assembly GCF_051958295.1 of Neisseria sp. P0014.S002. Taxonomy (NCBI): domain Bacteria; kingdom Pseudomonadati; phylum Pseudomonadota; class Betaproteobacteria; order Neisseriales; family Neisseriaceae; genus Neisseria; species Neisseria sp. P0014.S002. The sequence goes on from NZ_JBQCVO010000006.1 coordinate 85,121, forward strand.
TACTGACCACCTTATCCACTTCCTAACTCAAGCTTCACACTTCAGCAGCCGTATGCAAGCAGAGCGCAATCAATTAGTTAGCGCCCAAACGGTCAAAGAAGCAGCCGTTTTGGTCGGCATTGTCTTGCATGAAGGAGCGTGGCAGATTTTACTGACCAAAAGGGCCGAAACCTTAAGGCAGCACACCGGACAAATCGCCTTTGCCGGCGGACGCAAAGATGTTCAGGACGACAGTCTAACGGCAACAGCGTTAAGAGAAACTTATGAAGAAACCGCCATTCCGATTGCCGCATGGCAGACTTTTGCGCCACTACCCTTTTATGACACGCCTTCTGGCTACTGTGTTACGCCTGTTCCGGCAATTTGCACCCAGCCCATCAACCCAAAAGCAAATCCCGATGAAGTAGCTGAAATTTTTTATCTGCCTTTGGATTTCGCCTTAAACCCGCAAAACTACTCATACCGTCATCTTCATCACAACAATCAAACCCTCGCCCTCCCCGCCCTACCTTTTCGGCACTACGACATCTGGGGGCTGACAGCAATCATCCTATATGGACTGGCAGATCGTTATCAGCAATATTGCCAAGCTTTTAAATAAGGCAAGGCCGTCTGAAAACCAATATTCAGACGGCCTTGTTTGATCAATCCTCTTTATGCAGCTTCTTCATAGCATTCGACAAATTCTCCAAACCATTTCATCTCATCGCGCAGGGCAACCACTTCGCCAATTACCATTAAAGCCGGACGTTCTGCCTCGGCAGCCAACAAGCCCAAATCTTTCAGACGGCCTGTCCGCACGGTTTGATGCGGTAAAGTTCCATTGGAAATCACGGCAACAGGTGTAGAAGGCTGCCTGCCATAAGCCATCAGCTTTTCCGCAATCTCAGCCGCTTTAAGCGTACCCATATAGATTACCAGCGTTTGACGGCTTAAAGCCAAAGTCTGCCAATCAGGCTGATTGCCCTCGTGTTTGCTGTGGCCGGTTACAAATAAAGCACTTTGGGCGCAATCGCGATGGGTTAACGGAATACCGGCATAAGCAATAGCTCCAAGTGCAGCAGTAATGCCCGGCACAATGCGGTAAGCGATTCCGGCCTGATGCAGGGTTTGCACTTCCTCACCGCCACGCCCGAACACAAAAGGATCGCCACCTTTCAACCTCACCACGCGCTCGCCTTTTTGAGCGTGTTCAACCAATAGACGATTGGTTTCTTCCTGCTGGACATGGTGCGCACCGGCGCGTTTGCCCACGCTGATTTTCACCGCATCTTTGCGCACTATCGCCAAAATCTCATCCGACACCAAAGCATCGTAAAACACCGTATCCGCAGCCTGTATCGCCTGCAAAGCATGTATGGTCAGCAAGCCCGGATCGCCCGGCCCTGCGCCCACCAAAACCACTTCGCCGCCAAACGGCGTTTCCCGATTCAACTGCGTTATCAATTCACGCTCTGCCGCTTCGATATTGTTTTGAGCCGCGAAAACACTGAAACGGCTGTCGAACAACTTTTCCCAAAAATAACGGCGGCGTTCGACATGATGAATAGTCTGTTTAACCTTTTCTCGCCATTTTCCGGCAATACGCGCCATCGTGCCCGTATGCAGCGGAATCAATGTTTCAATAATCTGCCGCCATTTACGCGCCAATACAGGCGCAGTACCACCACTGGATATGGCTATCTTCAACGGCCCTCTATCCACTACGGCAGGCACGATAAACGAACACAAATCCGCCGTATCTACCGTATTGCATAATTTTGCCCGTCGCTCCGCCGCTTCAAAAACACGGCGGTTAAACCCATCATCATCCGTCGCCGCAATAACGAAATACACCTCGTCCAGCATGGCTTCTTCAAACAAGCCGCCCAGCCAAACTATTTTCCCTTCAGCCGCCCATTGCTGAAACTGCAGATTCAAAGTTTCCGCAACAACACGCACGCGCGCTCCGGCAGACAACAGACTTTCCGCCTTGCGCTCGGCAACCTTGCCAGCGCCTGCCAGTAAAACAGGACGGTTTCTCAAATCGGCAAACAAAGGATAATGGCTCATGGTCGTGCTCTTGCTTTATCAATGATTGTCCGCCGATATTAAAGGCCGTCTGAAAAAATAGGAAAGAATGGTTTCTGATTTTCTTATGGTGTTTGGTTATATACCTGCCACAACAAAATAAGTTATAGCGGCAAACACAAAACAGGAGCAGAAAATTTCAAAATAAGCGATTGGAAAATAGTGTAACAATATAAAAATTCATTTTTTCACAAATAAATTGCGTCCTCTTCATTTTTCAGACGGCCTTTGCCTGCGTATAATATCGGTCTAATTTACAATTCAAACGAGCTTAGTCCAGCCATGACCGAATTCATCCGCCTGCCCGCTTCTACACTCAAGCCTTCCACCGTAGCCCTACCCGGTTCCAAAAGCATCAGCAACCGCACGCTGCTCTTGGCCGCACTCTCCGATAACGTTTGCGAAATCCATTCTTTGCTCAAATCCGACGATACCGATCGGATGCTTGAAGCACTCGACAAACTCGGCGTACCAATTGAATCTTTACCTGAAGGCCGTCTGAAAGTTCATGGCACCGGCGGCCGCTTTCCCAACCAAACCGCCGATTTGTTTTTAGGCAACGCTGGTACGGCATTCCGCCCTTTGACTGCCGCGCTTGCCGTTTTGGGTGGCGACTATCATCTGCATGGCGTACCGCGTATGCACGAACGCCCCATCGGCGATTTGGTGGACGCGTTGCGCATTGCTGGCGCGGACGTACAATATCTAGGCAATGAAAACTACCCTCCGCTTCAGATCGGCAAACGCCAAGATAACGGCGAGCGCGTTATTCCGATTAAAGGCAATGTGTCCAGCCAATTCCTGACGGCCCTGCTGATGGCTTTGCCCTTGACCGGACAAGCATTTGAAATTCACATGGTAGGCGAGTTGATTTCCAAACCTTATATCGATATCACGCTCAAACTGATGGCGCAGTTTGGTGTGGACATCATCAATGAAGACTACCGTGTATTTAAAATCCCGGTCGGTGCCAAATATCATGCGCCCGAAAATTTATATGTAGAAGGCGATGCCTCCAGCGCGTCTTATTTCTTGGGTGCAGGCCTGATTGCAGGTACACCCATCCGCGTGACTGGCATCAGCGCACACAGCATTCAAGGCGACGTTGCCTTTGCGCGTGAATTGGAGAAAATCGGTGCAGATGTGATTTGGGGAGAAAATTTTGTTGAAATTTCCCGCCCTGCCGAGCGCAAGATTCAGGCTTTTGATTTGGATGCCAACCATATTCCAGACGCGGCCATGACCTTGGCCATCGTCGCACTGGCCACCAAACAGCCCTGCACCCTGCGTAATATCGGCTCATGGCGCGTCAAAGAAACCGACCGTATCGCCGCCATGACAACCGAACTGCGCAAACTGGGTGCAGAAGTCGTTGAAGAAGCCGAAGCTATTCATATTACGCCGCCCGAAACACTTACCCCTGATGCCGTCATCGATACTTATGACGACCACCGCATGGCCATGTGTTTCTCGCTGGCTTCGCTCTTGGGCATCCCCGTCATCATCAACGACCCGAAATGTACGCATAAAACTTTCCCCAACTATTTCCAAGTTTTTGCATCATTGACCAACTGATTGATTATTCAATATTTCAGATGGCCTGTTGCATACAAAAAACACAGACCGTCTGAAAAATAAAAATAAAACTATACTTTTTCTTAATTTATGCGATAATAGCTAAATAAATTCTTAGCTATTCATATTTCCTTTCGGAGAGAAAACATGTCAGACGAAAAAAGCAAAGCCTTAGCCGCCGCCCTTGCCCAAATCGAAAAAAACTTCGGCAAAGGCTCCATCATGAAAATGGACGGCAGCCAACAGGAAGAAAACCTTGATGTTATTTCCACCGGCTCCCTCGGCGTGGACTTGGCACTCGGCGTTGGCGGTCTGCCTCGCGGCCGCGTGGTTGAAATTTTCGGCCCGGAATCCTCCGGTAAAACCACACTCTGTCTCGAAGCCATTGCCCAATGCCAAAAAAATGGCGGCATCTGCGCATTCATCGATGCCGAGCATGCTTTTGACCCGATTTACGCCCGCAAACTCGGCGTAAAAGTCGAAGAACTCTATCTCTCCCAACCGGATACCGGCGAGCAGGCATTGGAAATCTGCGATACATTGGTACGCTCAGGCGGTATCGATATGGTCGTTGTCGACTCCGTAGCCGCACTTGTGCCTAAAGCCGAGATCGAAGGCGAAATGGGCGACAGCCATGTCGGCCTGCAAGCCCGCCTGATGAGCCAAGCCCTGCGCAAACTGACCGGCCACATCAAACGCACCAATACATTGGTTGTTTTCATCAACCAAATCCGTATGAAAATCGGCGTGATGTTCGGCAGCCCTGAAACCACAACCGGCGGTAACGCGCTCAAATTCTACGCCTCCGTCCGCCTCGACATCCGCCGTACCGGTCAGATTAAAAAAGGCGATGACGTTATTGGTAACGAAACCAAAGTCAAAGTCATCAAAAACAAAGTTGCGCCTCCGTTCCGTCAAGCCGAATTCGATATTCTTTACGGCGAAGGCATCAGCTGGGAAGGCGAATTGATCGACTTGGGCGTCAAACATGACATCGTTGAGAAATCCGGTGCATGGTACAGCTACAACGGCGCAAAAATCGGCCAAGGTAAAGACAATGTACGCGTTTGGCTGAAAGAAAATCCTGATATCGCCAACGAAATCGATGCCAAAATCCGTGCGGCAGTCGGTATCAATGTCGATATTACCGAAGGCAAATTGGACGATACCGACGGAGAACGTCCTGAGGAATAAGTCTGTTTGAAATTAAAGGTTAAAAAAAGACCAAATAAAGGCCGTCTGAAATCCGACCATTAATCGGATTTCAGACGGCCTTTTATTCAATGCTGCTTAAAGACCTAATGCCTGAGCGTGAAACTCAATATGCGAATCGATAAAGCTGGCAATAAAGAAATAGTCATGCCCATAGCCCGGACGTACTTTATATTGGATATTGAAACCTTTTTCACGCGCTGAGCGGACAAATGCTTCCGGTTGCAGGACTTCAGGATACAAAGCATCTTCACTGCCGACATCAATCAAAACAGGCAATTTATGCGAGGCCGCCTGAAGCAGCTCTGTACTGTCATAGCATTTCCATGTTTCTACGTTTTGACCCAAATAAGCTGAAAACGCCTGCCTGCCGCCTTCCGTATCGATAGGATGACATAAAGGCGCAAAGGCAGAAACTGCAGCATATCGGCTGGGATGCTTCAAAGCCAACTGCAGCGCGCCATGCCCACCCATGCTGAAACCTGTAATGCTGCGCTCTTTCGTTACCGGGAAATTATGCTCAATCAAATCAGGCAATTCTTGGCTAATATAGCTTTCCATTTGATAATGCTGCGCCCAAGGTGCTTCAGTTGCGTTAACATAAAATCCGGCACCCTGTCCAAGATAATGTTCCTCACTGTCGGCAACATGCTGACCGCGTGGCGAGGTATCCGGAAAAACCACGATAATATTCCATTGCGCCGCAAAACGTTGAATTCCGCTTTGCCGAACCAATTCAGAACCATCACTATTTAAGCCGGAAAGAAAATATAAAACAGGCGCGGGATAACCTTTTAAGATTTGTGGCGGCAGATAGACATCAAATACCATATCCGTCTGGCAGGTTTGAGAAAAGTGGTGGTAGCGTTCCTGATGCCCGTTAAACATCTTTCTGCGTTCCAGCAAATGCAATTCTGAATTTTTCATTTTATTCCTTGTAAGGAAACAGCAATAAGCAGAATGTTAGCGCAAAACCTGTCCATCGTGTTGTTGCTCCATCTTTATTAGGGCAACCAAATCTGCTTTAAACAAGACTTACCAATCATGCGAAATCATTACGCCGACGGCATTTAAAATCTATACACAATCTCTGTGGATAAATCTGTTGATAAGCTTTGGGTAATCGTAAAATTTTCTTTAGGAACAAACCAAGTCTTAAATTGACTAAAATTTAATCAAATAAAACACAATAAAATCAAATAGTTATATTTATAAGATTTTACTATAATCATACAGTGAAAATTTATAGGTAAAACAAGGTTATGCGGCTTTGTGCATAAATTAGGGTTGACATCCCTAAAAATCGCCCCGAATCAAAAGCGCTGTGAAACAACGGCCGATTTCATCAGATGCCATTCAAAAGACGCGCGGCCACACATTTTGCGTTACAATACGCACTTATTTTTAAGAAAGAAAAATACGCCATGAAAGCCTCCCAGTTCTTCATTTCTACCCTTAAAGAAGCCCCTGCCGAAGCCACACTTGCCAGCCACAAGCTGATGATTCGTGCCGGCTTGATCAAAGCCAACGCATCCGGTCTTTATACTTGGATGCCGATGGGTCTGCGCGTATTGCGCAAAGTTGAAAATATCGTGCGTGAAGAAATGGCCCGCGCGGGTAGCGTGGAGCTGCTGATGCCGGTGGTACAACCTGCCGAACTGTGGCAAGAATCCGGCCGCTGGGAGTTTTACGGTAAAGAACTGCTGCGCCTGAAAGACCGTCATGACCGCGATTTCTGTATGGGTCCGACTTGTGAAGAAGTGATTGCCGACATCGTGCGCAAAGAAGTCAACAGCTACAAACAACTGCCAAAAAACTTTTACCACATCCAAACCAAATTCCGCGATGAAGTACGTCCGCGCTTTGGCGTGATGCGCGCGCGCGAGTTTGTCATGAAAGACGCTTATTCCTTCCATGCCGACTATGCCTCGCTTCAGATGACCTATCAAGACATGTACGACGCTTACTGCCGTATCTTCACCCGTTTGGGTTTGGAATTCCGTCCTGTTGCTGCGGATACCGGCAGCATCGGCGGTACCGGCTCTCACGAATTCCAAGTATTGGCTGAAAGCGGCGAAGACGTTATTGCGTATAGTGACACTTCCGATTACGCCGCCAATATTGAGTTGGCACCGACTTTGCCGCTTAAAGGCGAACGCGCCGCTGCTCAGGCCGAGTTGACCAAAGTACATACGCCAAACGTCAAAACCATTGAGTCTTTGGTTGAATTCCTCAATATTCCGGTTGAACAAACCCTCAAATCCATCGTGGTTGAAGGCGAAAACGAAGGCGAACTCGTCCTGCTGCTGTTGCGTGGCGACCATGAATTTAACGACATCAAGGCAGAAAAACTGGCCGGCGTGAAATCGCCACTGACCATGGCAAGCCCTGCCGCAATTGTTGAACAGTTCGGCGCAAACGGCGGCTCTCTCGGCCCTGTAAACTTCAAAGGTAAAGTCTATGCCGATTTCGCCACCGAAAAAGGCGCAGACTGGGTGATTGGCGCGAACGAAGACGACTACCACTATACCGGCTTCAACTTCGGCCGCGATGCTGCCGAGCCTGAATTTGTCGATCTGCGCAATGTCATCGAAGGCGACATCAGCCCCGACGAACAAGGCCGTCTGAAACTGGCGCACGGTATTGAAGTCGGCCATGTATTCCAATTGCGCGACAAATATACCCAAGCCATGAATGTCAGCTTCTTGGACAATAACGGCAAATCCCAAATCATGGAAATGGGCTGCTACGGTATCGGTATTACCCGCGTTGTTGCCGCCGCCATCGAGCAAAACAACGACGAAAAAGGCATTGTTTGGACCAAAGCAATGGCGCCGTTTGAAGTCGTGATTGTACCGATGAACTACAAAAAATCTGAATCCGTACGTGAAGCCGCTGACAAAATCTATGCCGAGCTTTTGGCTGCCGGTGCGGATGTATTGTTGGATGACCGCGACGAACGTGCGGGCGTATTGCTGAATGACTCCGAGCTGTTGGGTATTCCTCACCGCATCGTAATCGGCGATCGCGCCTTAAAAGAAGGCAATGTCGAATATGCCGAGCGCCGTGACAATCAGGCTCAAGCCGTTGCAGTATCAGAAGTTGTCGCCAAGGTTTTGGCCGCATTGAACGCTTAAGTCTTTTTCAATCATGAAAAGGCCGTCTGAAACTGATTATTTCGTTTCAGACGGCCTTTTTCTATTTTAATAAATAATGTTTTTTCCGTAGCTCTCTAATATTTCTTTGATTTTCAAAATGGTTTCTTTAGGTGGCGGATGTACGCCTTTTAATTTGTATTCGTCGCCGCACAAAGCCCATTTGTGTGCGCCCAATTCGTGATACGGCAAAAGCTCAACCATTTCGACATTCTCCATATCACCGATAAACTCGCCCAATAAATGCGCTGAACGCTCATCATCGGTATAACCGGGAACAACCACATAACGCACCCGCGTCGGCTGATTGCGTTCGGCAAGATAGCGCGCGAATTTCAGCGTTTTAGTATTTGGAATACCGACAAGCACTTTATGAATTTCAGGATCGATTTGTTTTAAGTCGAGCATGACCAAATTGGTATGATCGAGCAAATCATCCAAAATCGAATCATAGTGCAAAGCATAGCCATTACTGTCGAGACAAGTATGGATATCGTGTTCCCGACAGGCCGTAAACCAATCTCGTACAAACTCATATTGCAATAACGGCTCGCCGCCGGTTGCTGTTACGCCTCCGCCTGTCGCACGCAGATAATGACGATAGGTCATGACCTGCTTCATCACAGTTGCCACATCCAATTCCTGCGCCTGCTCGGTATGGAGATCCCAAGTATCGCGATTATGGCAATACAGGCAGCGCATCAGGCAACCTTGCAAAAAGAGCACGTAGCGCAAGCCCGGACCATCGACAGCACCGCAAGATTCAATCGAATGAATAATGCCTTTGCCGTTATAGTGACGGTGGCCAAGGTCTTTCAGTTCCGGCTCGGGGGTAATGGCAAAAGTCGTGGACATAGTGTTCGGCTCAAAAATGTTTTTGCTTATATGGATTGTACGATAATGAAGGCCGTCTGAACATTTCAGACGGCCTCGGAGCTTTGTTTCAAAACAAACCAAATGCAAATTTAGCTTCTGGTTTGTTTCTCAACCCGGATTACATGGTTTCTGTGAACGTACGGGTAATCACGTCAAGCTGTTGCTCGCGGGTCAGCGAGTTGAAGCGAACCGCATAACCGGACACACGAATGGTCAACTGCGGATATTTCTCCGGATGGTGCATCGCATCTTCCAAAGTCTCGCGATTCAATACGTTGACGTTCAAGTGTTGACCGCCTTCCAAAATACCGTCTTCATGGTGGAAATAACCGTCCATCAGACCGGCGAGGTTGCGTTCGCGAGAATGCTCATCTTTACCCAACGCGCCTGGAATAATGGAGAAGGTATAAGAAATACCGTCTTTAGCAAACTCAAATGGCAGTTTGGCTACGGAAGTCAATGAAGCGACTGCACCGTTGACGTCACGGCCGTGCATTGGGTTTGCACCCGGACCAAACGGAGCGCCTGCACGGCGGCCGTCTGGAGTATTACCGGTTTTCTTACCGTAAACAACGTTGGAAGTAATGGTCAGTACGGACTGAGTCGGAGTGGCGTTGCGGTAAGTTTTGTGGGTTGCCACTTTTTTCATGAAGCGTTCAACCAAATCGCAGGCGATCTCGTCAACGCGGTCGTCGTTGTTACCAAATTGTGGGTATTCGCCTTCGATTTCAAAGTCAACGGCAATGCCGTTTTCGTCGCGAATCGGTTTCACTTTGGCGTATTTAATGGCAGACAGAGAGTCGGCAGCCACAGACAGACCGGCAATACCGCAAGCCATCGTACGGATCACATCACGGTCATGCAATGCCATCAATGCAGCTTCGTAGCTGTATTTGTCGTGCATGTAGTGAATGATGTTCAACGCGGTAACGTATTGGGTTGCCAACCAATCCATGAATTTGTCCATGCGCGCAAAGACAGTGTCGTAGTCCAAGACTTCGTCCATAATCGGTTCGGTTTTCGGACCAACTTGTTCTTTAGATTTTTCATCCACACCGCCGTTGATTGCGTACAGCAGGGTTTTTGCCAAGTTGGCACGGGCGCCGAAGAACTGCATTTGTTTGCCGACAATCATTGGGCTCACGCAGCAGGCAATAGCATAATCATCGCTATTGAAATCAGGACGCATCAAGTCGTCGTTTTCGTATTGGATAGACGAAGTGTCGATGGATACTTTGGCGCAGTACTCTTTAAAGCCTTGTGGCAGTTGTTCAGACCACAATACGGTGATGTTCGGCTCAGGAGACGGACCCATGTTGTACAAGGTGTGCAACACGCGGAAGTTGGTGCGTGTTACCAAGGTACGGCCGTCCAAGCCCATACCGCCGATAGATTCGGTTGCCCAGATCGGGTCGCCGGAGAAGAGTTGATCGTACTCCGGAGTACGCAGGAAACGAACCATACGCAGTTTCATCACCAAGTGGTCAATGAATTCTTGCGCTTGGGTTTCGGTAATCACACCATTTTTCAGGTCGCGTTCGATGTAGATGTCCAAGAATGAAGATACACGGCCGAAAGACATCGCCGCACCGTTTTGGGATTTAACGGCAGCGAGGTAGGCAAAGTAAGTCCATTGGATGGCTTCTTGTGCATTTTTTGCAGGGCCGGAAATATCGTAACCGTAAGAAGCCGCCATTTCTTTCATTTGGCCCAATGCTTTGTATTGCTCATTGATTTCTTCGCGGCGGCGGATCACTTCTTCCAAGTCCACACCGTTTTCCAAATCGGCTTGCAGTGAATTGAACTGGTTGAGTTTGTCTTTCATCAAGAAGTCGATACCGTACAATGCAACACGACGGTAGTCACCGATAATACGGCCACGGCCATAAGCATCCGGCAGACCGGTAATCACACCTGATTTACGGCAACGGCGGATGTCGGGAGTGTAAACGTCAAACACGCCTTGGTTATGGGTTTTGCGGTATTTGGTGAAGATTTCGCTAACTTCAGGGTTCAACTCAACGTTGTACACTTTGCACGCGTCTTGCACCATTTTCAAACCGCCAAACGGCATGATGGAACGTTTCAAAGGCTCGTCTGTTTGCAGGCCGACGATGGTTTCCAAATCTTTGTTGATGTAGCCTGGAGCGTGGCTGGTAATACCGGACACGATTTGCGCGTCGATTTTATACGGCTCGTGCGTACGGTTTTCTACTTTAATGCCTTCCAATACGTCTGCCCACAGTTTGGTTGTGGCTTCGGTTGCAGGTGCCAAGAAAGAAGCATCGCCTTCATAAGGCGTGTAGTTTTTCTGAATAAAATCGCGAACATCTACGTTGGTTTCCCAGTTACCGCCGGTAAAACCTTCCCAAGCGGCAGGACGTTGCTGAACATCATTTGACATATCAAGCTCCTAATTTTATTGAAAATATAGACCGTAAATTTTCTGAAAGGATAGCACTAATACCCTTCCATTTACAGGGGTTTTCTTGAAATAAAATTACAGACTAGCCTTTTCTTGACTTACATCAATGAGAATAATTGTTACTTGACACTACATCTCGGTTTCCAAACACTCACGTTTAAAAACGGCGTAAAATACAAAATTCAGCCCTGAAGACAGATGTCCTTCAGGGCTGAATTTTTATGGCATTTCATATAAAAGGCCGTCTGAAACATTCAGACGGCCTTTTATTCACTTAATCAATTAAGCAAACGGATGATGCAAAACGATGGTTTCTTCACGATCAGGACCGGTTGAAACAATAGCCACAGGCGCACCACAAACTTCTTCAATACGTTTCAGATAAGCTTTAGCGTTTTCAGGCAGCTTGTCATATTCTTTCACACCGAAAGTCGACTCACTCCAACCCGGCATGGTTTCGTAAATCGGTTTGCAGGTTTCTACCGCATCAGAGCCGCAAGGCAGAATATCGGTTTTGCTGCCATCAGGCAATTCATAACCTACACAGATATTGATGTTCTCAATACCGTCCATCACGTCCAGCTTGGTAATGCACATACCGGAAATGCCGTTAACTTGAATAGAGCGTTTCAGAGCAGCCGCGTCAAACCAACCACAACGACGCGCACGACCGGTTACAGAACCGAATTCATGGCCGCGCTCAGCCAAGCCTGCACCCACTTCGTCAAACAATTCAGTCGGGAATGGACCGGAACCCACGCGGGTGGTATAGGCTTTAACGATACCCAAAACGTAATCCAGCATTTGCGGACCTACGCCTGCACCGGCAGAAGCAGCACCTGCCAAGCAGTTGGAGGAAGTTACAAACGGATAAGTGCCGTAGTCGATGTCCAGCAACGTACCTTGCGCACCTTCAAACAACAGGCTTTCGCCTTTGCGGTTTTTCTCGTTCAAAACACGGGAAACATCGGTAATCATCGGCGTAATGCGCGGCGCAACTTTTTCAATGACCGCCATTACATCTTCAACTTTTACCGGCTCGGCATTGTGCAGGTGTTGCAACTGAACATTGTAATAAGCCAAAACAGCTTCCAGTTTTTCAACCAGTTTTTCAGGGTGCAACAAGTCCACCACGCGAATCGCGCGACGGGCAACTTTATCTTCATAGGCTGGGCCGATGCCGCGACCGGTTGTACCAATTTTACTTTTACCGCGGGAAGCTTCGCGTGCTTGGTCGAGCGCAATGTGGTAAGGCAGAATCAATGGGCAGGTCGGCGCAATTTTCAGACGGCCTTCAACGTTTTTCACACCGGCAGCGTTCAATTCGTCGATTTCGCCCAACAATGCTTCAGGAGAAACGACAACGCCTGAGCCGATGAAACAGTCCAAAGTCTCATGCAAAATGCCGCTTGGAATCAGGCGCAAAATGGTTTTTTTGCCACCGACGACCAAAGTATGGCCGGCATTGTGGCCGCCTTGGAAACGTACAACACCGCTGGTTTCTTCCGCCAGCCAGTCAACAATCTTACCTTTGCCTTCATCACCCCATTGGGCACCGATTACGACAACATTTTTAGCCATAGCCATCTAACCTTATTTCAGATACAAAATTTCAAAATAAAACTCAATCGTTCAAAGCGATTACTTTCCAAATGCCGTCTACCTGTTTCAGACGGCCTGTAACCTCTTCCGAACCGTTATAGCCGATACCGTAATCGATAACGACACATTGTCCTTGTTCGCGCAAAGCATCTACCGCTTCTTGAGCCGCAGGCACGTCTTTTACATCGACAGCCACCACGGATTCCCGTCCGATAGCAGGAAGGCGGCCGATAAAGCTGCGCAAATCAAAACTGAATCCGGCCGCAGGACGCGCGCGTCCGAAGTATCCGCCTAATCCATCATAACGGCCGCCGCGTGCCACGGCATCATGACGGTTTGAACCATAAGCCGCGTAAAGCAAACCGGTATGGTAATTGTCAACGCGCAATTCCGACAAATCAATATGCACTTTTTGATTTGGGAACGCATCGCATACTGCCTGCAATTCATCCAAGGCCGCACTGACTGCGGACAATTCCGGTAATTTCTCTCTAGCCAAAGTCAGCACTTCACGACCGCCGTACAGCCGGGGCAACAGTGAAAAAGCTTTTGCCCACATACCGTCGAGTTTCCACTCTTTGACCAACTGGCTGACAGCCTCGGCATCTTTGTCCTGCATTGATGAAAGCAGGATTGCCGATTGCTGCTCATTCAAATGCGCGGCATTTGCCAAAGCACGGAATACGCCGATATGACCCAACGAAAGCAAAACTTCGCCCATGTCGGCAATCTTCATGCTTTTCAGCATCAAATCAATCAATTCAATATCCGCTTCAATGCCTTCCAAGCCATACATTTCCGCACCCGCCTGCAAAGGCTCGCGCATATTGAGCAATCCGTCAGGCCGCGCATGAAGCACCGAACCGGCATAGCATAAACGGTTGATGCCTTGGTTGGCAGAAAGCAAGTGGGCATCAATACGCGCCACCTGCGGCGTAATATCCGCGCGGATACCGAGCTGACGGCCGCTGAGCTGATCGACGACCAAAATGGTTTTCAAAGACAAACCAGCATCGATATGCGTCAATAAGGAATGGCTGTATTCCATCAACGGCGGTTGCACCAATTCATAACCATGCACGCAAAACAAAGCCAATAGCCGCTCACGGGCGCTTTCCAGTTGTCGGGCATTGGTCGGTAACACGTCGGCAACGTGTTCAGGAAGCTGCCAAGACTTCATGAGAATCTACCTCTGTTTTTTTTTGTAAACATAAAGGGCTGCTTAAATTTAAAACCAAATCAGCCTAACGACTGAAATTTTCCTGAATGCATCAATAGCAAATCCGATGCAGCTTCAACAAAACTGATTTTAAATTTAAACAGCCCCTGAGTAACGGCTTCAAACCGTCGAGTTATTAAAATCAGACTTTACCATATTAAAACGAATTTTGCACCCTGTTTACAGAGAACGTAAAAAAACATTAAAAACAAAGGCCGTCTGAAAACCAAATGCATAGCTGCATCGTTTTCAGACGGCCTTATTCATGCCTGAACAACCCGACGCTTAACGCCAGTAACGCCACCAAGGCATATCGTCAGATCGCCATTCGTGTTGCAAGAACGGGCTTTGCGGGAAGTTGGTTTCCAAAACACGGCGTGTATCGGCAGCCAGTTGCGGCTTGTCCAGTTTTTTGTACGCCAATTCCATCATCGCCAAAGCTTCTTCGACGTAACGGGTATTTTGGTAACGACTGACGATTTTTTGCGCACGGTTGACCGCTGCGACATAAGCACCGCGTTTCATGTAATAACGCGCCACAGACATCTCGTTACCGCCCAAAGCGTCCACCAGCTTGGCCATACGCTCGGTTGCATCAGCAGCGTATTTGCTGTTTGGATAACGTTGAACCAACTCGGCAAACGCCTGATAAGCATCACGGTTGGCTTTCGGGTCGCGGTCGGACCAGTCTTGGGAAGCCAGCTTGTTCAAGAAAGACTGGTCTTCGTTAAACAGCACCAAACCTTTCAAGTACAGCGCGTAGTCCATATTCGGATGTTGCGGATGATGGCGTTGGAAGCGCGCAATGGCAGCCAAGGCTTTTTCCGGCTCATCGTCTTTATAATAGGCATACGCCGTATCCAACTGGGACTGCTGTGCATAGCGGCCGTTTGGAAAACGGGATTCTAAAATTTCGTATAACTTGACAGCTCGCGTATAATTGTTGCTGTTCAATTCGTCTTGCGCTTCGGCATAAAGCTTTTCCACACTCCAATCTTGAGTAATTTGGGCGTCTTTATCGATTGTGCCTTTATTTGCGCAGGCACTCAGTGCCAAACCTAAAGAAACTACTAAAAGAATTTTTTTCATGCAGAATACTTCCTTTGATAACGAAGCCGATTATAGCGATGATTTAGACTTTCCGTCATCCCCTGAAACAGAAAGTTGTGTTAATTTGACCGTTCCGCTCGAAATGGCGGGCGGAAGGCTGGATGCCGTATTGGCCAAACTCATGCCCGACTACTCGCGCAGCCGCCTGAGTTCGTGGATTAAAGAGGGTGCTGTCATTGTAAACGATAAGCCCGCGCAACCCAAAGATAAAATGATAGGCGGCGAATTGATTGCCGTTACGGTACGTCCGAGCGAAGAAAACCTCGCGTTCATGCCCGAGCCTATGGATTTGGACATTATTTATGAAGACGATACCGTCATCGTCATCAACAAACCGGCCGGATTGGTCGTTCATCCTGCCGCAGGCAACTGGAGCGGCACCCTGCTCAACGGCCTGTTGGCGCACTGTCCCGAATTAAGCCAAGTGCCGCGTGCGGGCATCGTACACCGTTTGGACAAAGAAACCAGCGGCCTGATGGTGATCGCCAAGACCCTGCCGGCACAAAACTCACTGGTTCAACAGCTTCAAGAGCGTACAGTCAAACGCATTTACCGTGCAGTCGCCAACGGCATCGTCCCTTTTGACGGCAAAATCGAAACCCAAATCGGCCGCGATCCGCACAACCGCCTGAAAATGGCAGTCGTCAAATTCGGCGGCAAACCTGCCATTACCCACGTCAAAGTGTTGGAACGTTATCTGGCGCACAGTTACATCGAATGCTCGCTCGAAACCGGCCGCACGCACCAAATCCGCGTTCATATGCGCGAAGCCAACCATCCGCTGGCCGCCGACCCTGTTTACGGCAACCTGCGCCATCCATGCAGCGACGCGGTTAAAGAAGCCATCAAAGCCCTCGGCGCGCGCCAAGCCCTGCATGCCTACCGCTTGAGCTTTGTGCACCCGAAAACCGGCGAAACCGTTTCCTTTGAAGCGCCTATGCCTGACGATATGTACCACCTGCTTTCCGTCCTGCGTCTGGAAGCCGGTTTGGATTCGTCTTTGAGTAACGAGGAAGAATGGCAAGAGAAATTCGGCATGGACGATGACGACGATTGGAATGAAGACGACTACGATGTCGAAGTCGTTTATGTAAGGGATTAAACCCATTTTTCAGACGGCCTAAAATATTATTTGAGGCCGTCTGAAATCAATCCGTTCCAATATTTCAGCGATTCTAAAATTATGAAAACCATCACAGATACCCTAAACCTCGCCCCGCAAGGTAAGAATTTTTTGACTGCCGACTGGCCTGCCCCTACCAATATTAAAACGCTTATTACCACACGCAACGGCGGTGTCAGCGAAGGCGTGTACCGCAGCCTGAATGTCGGTTCGCACGTCGGTGACAATCTGGAAGCCGTGCTCCGCAACCGCGAAATCGTACAGGAACAAGTCGGCCTGCCCGTTGCCTACCTTAATCAAATCCACAGCACCATTGTTGTAAATGCCGCAGAAGCGTTAGGCAATACGCCCGATGCCGATGCTTCGGTTGATACGACGGGTACGGTTGCCTGCGCTTCAATGACTGCCGATTGCCTGCCTGTCTTGTTTTGTGACAAAGCAGGTACAGTCGTTGCGGCGGCTCATGCAGGTTGGCGCGGTTTGGCCGGCGGCGTTTTGCAAAATACCATTGCAGCAATGAATGTCGAGCCGTTGGAAATCATGGCCTATCTCGCGCCTGCCATCGGCCCTGATGCGTTTGAGGTGGGGCAAGATGTATTTGATGCGTTTTGCACACCTATGCCGGAAGCTGCCGATGCGTTTGAAGACATCGGCGGCGGCAAATACCTTGCCAACATTTATGCTTTGGCGCGCATGGTTCTGCACCGCGAAGGCGTGAACATGATTTATGGCGGCACTCATTGCACCGTCTTGGAACGCGATACTTTCTTCTCCTACCGCCGCGACGGACAAACCGGCCGCATGGTCAGCCTGATTTGGTTGGAAAAATAAGATTTGCACCATCAAAGACAAGGTCGTCTGAAATATTTTCCGTTTGCGGTTTCAGACGGCCTAAACATTATTCGTTATAATCCGACGATACCGTAACCGGTTTCAACGAAGGAATATCCAATGAAAAAAATCCTATTGCCTGCACTCGCCCTATTGCTTGCCTCTTGCGGTTTCCACCTGAAAGGCACAGGCGTGACTTCGCAGCCGCTGCCTTATCAAAATTGGCATGTAGAAGGCGGAGCTGTCATGCAAAAAGCGCTGGAAAATGCCTTACGCCGTGCCGACGGTCATCCGGTTAGCGAAGCCGAATCACAAATCACCCTGCGCGTTGTCGACTTCCAAAAACGCCGCGATATCTACACCATCACCCGCGCCGCCGCAATCAACGAATACCTGCTGGCCATGACCATCAAAGCCCAAGCCTTCCGTAACGGCGAGCCGGTTGGCGAACCGATGGAAGTTAAGGTTCACCGCACCATGGACTACGCCGACAGCGAAGTTTTGGGCAAACAGGAAGAGGAAGAAACCATTTGGTCTGAAATGCGCATCGACGCCGCAGATCAAATCGTCCGCCGCCTGACTTTCCTGAAAGCACAATAATGGCTGCCGCGTCCATTGAGAGCCTGCGCCCCGATACGCCGCTCCAACCGTTGTACATTATTCACGGCGAAGAGGATTTGTTGCGCATCGAGGCTTTGGATACCCTGCGCGCGGCCGCAAAAAAACAAGGCTATCTCAACCGCGAAGTCTATACCGCCGAAAACAATTTTGACTGGAACGAGCTGTTGCAAAGTGCCGGCAGCGCAGGTTTGTTTGCCGATTTGAAACTACTGGAAATCCACATTCCCAACGGCAAACCCGGCAAAAACGGAGGCGATGCCCTGCAAGCCTTCGCCGAACGCCTGCCCGAAGATACGGTTACGCTCATCCTCCTGCCCAAGCTTGAAAAAGCGCAAATCCAGTCCAAATGGTTTTCCGCATTGGCAGGCAAAGGCATCATCTTAGAAGCCAAAGCCGTTGCGCCACATGCTTTGCCGCAATGGATACAGGGCCGTCTGAAACAGCAGGGTTTAGATATTGAACCTGAAGCACTCGCCCTTTTTGCCGAGCGCGTCGAAGGCAATCTTTTGGCCGCCCGTCAGGAAATCGAAAAACTCGCCCTGCTCCACCCCCAAGGCCATTTAATCAATATTGCCGATGCAGAGGCCGCGGTTGCCACCGTCGCCCGCTTCGACGTATTCCAACTGGCAGGCGCATGGATGAAAGGCGATGCCCTGCGCGTTTCCCGTTTACTGGACGGCTTGGAAGAAGAAGGCGAAGAGCCGGTTTTGCTGTTGTGGGCGGTTGCCGAAGACATCCGCACCCTAATCCGCCTGACTGCCGCACTCAAGCAGGGACAAAACATCCAAAGCCTGCGCAACAGCCTGCGCTTATGGGGCGACAAGCAGACCCTTGCACCGATGGCGGCCAAACGCATTTCCATCAACCGCCTGCTCGACGCACTCAAAACCTGCGCCAAAATCGACCGCATCATCAAAGGCGCGGAAGAAGGCGATGCATGGACTGAGTTCAAACAACTCATTACCTCGCTGGCCGCTTGAAACCGTTGCCACGTGTCAAGAAACTTGCACGCAATACGCCCCAAAAACAGAAAATACTGTAAAATAGCGTAAACTTAAATTCAGGCCGTCTGAACCTCGCATTTCAGACGGCCTCTTCCAGCAAAAAACAAGGAAACACCAACCATATGGATAATAAAACCAAACTTCGCATCGGCGGTCTGGCCCTGCTGACCACTGCCGTATTAAGCCTCATCATCGTTCTGATCGTCGATTCATGGCCGCTGGCCATCCTGTTGGCCGTCATCATCGTGGCCGCTGCCGCAGGCGGTTTCGTTTGGACTTCACGCCGTCAGCAACGCCAATTCCTCGAACGCCTGAAAAAATTCGACATCGATCCGGAAAAAGGCCGTATCAACGAAGCCAACCTGCGCCGTATGTACCACAGCGGCGGCCAACATCAAAAAGACGCGATTACCTTGGTTTGCCTGTCACAAAAATGTTCCGTTGACGAAGCGCACGCCATCTTCAAAAAACGTCCGACCCGTCAGGAAATGAACCAAATGGCTGCCCAACAGGCACGCGGTCAAAAACGTCCACATCGCTAATCCCGACAGTAACAGGCCGTCTGAACATCCTATCCCGTTTCAGACGGCCTGTTTTTATTTCCATCAAACCCATTTCCGTTTCCATCGCATTATGACCCGTCTTCCTACCGCCCCACTCAAACGCCGCCTCGCCGCACTGGTTTACGAACTTCTGCTGACCGGCGCCGTGACCAGCATTGCCGCCCTTGCAGCCGGTATTGTCGCCATCTTTCTCAATCCCGTTTCCACGCGCCTGTCCATGCTGGCAACCTGTCTGATTCTGTTCTACGCATGGTGGCTCTACTTCCGCGCCAACTGGCACAAAAAAGGCCAAACCCTCGCCATGCAGACATGGAAAATCGGTTTAGCCGATAAAAACGATACCCAGCCGCCCCTGCCGCAGCTGCGCCTGCGCTTTATTTGGGCAAGCATTTTTATTGTTTTCATTCCCCTGTTTGCCTACGCCGGATTGCGCCATCTGCTCAATATCCCTCCTAAAGGCGCATTCGGCGCCGCGCTCATTTGGCTCATCCTGCCATGGGGCTTCGCCCTGTTCCAGCCCGACCACCAGTTCCTCTATGACTTTTTGGCCGGAACAAGGCTGGTGGATTTGAATCAGAAGAAAACAAACGAATAAAATCCGCAAGCATCTCTAATTCTTAATAAAATAAAGGCCGTCTGAAACTCAAGATAAGTTTCAGACGGCCTTTAATCATAACATCAAGCAATAATTATTCTTGCCAACGTTTGAACACCAGTGATGTATTGACACCGCCAAAAGCAAAGTTATTGCTGACCACATAATCGGTTTGAATCTCGCGTCCGCCTGTTTGAATGTAATCCACCTTACCGCAACGCGGATCGATGTTTTCCAAATTAACGGTCGGCGCAAACCAGCCGTTGTTCATCATTTCGATGGTAAACCAGGCTTCCAATGCCCCGCACGCGCCGAGTGTATGGCCGAGATAGCTTTTTTGCGAACTCATCGGCACAAAACCAAATACTGCCTCAGTCGCCAATGTTTCGGCAATATCGCCTTTTTCGGTCGCCGTACCGTGGCCACTGACATAGCCGACTTTATCAGGCGTAATACCGGCGTCTTTCAGCGCAAGCTCCATACATTTTTGCATGGTCTCTTTTTGCGGTTGAGTAACGTGGCTGCCGTCGCTGTTGGCACCATAGCCGACAAGCTCGGCATAGATTTTCGCACCGCGCACACGGGCGTGTTCCAATTCTTCCAATACAAAAATGCCTGCTCCTTCGCCGATGACCAATCCGTCTCGAGCGTTGTCGTAAGGGCGTGGCGTCAGCTCAGGTTCGCCGTTGCGGCGGCTGGCTGCATAAAGCGAGTCGAAAACATAAACTTCAGACGGACAAAACTCTTCGCCTCCGCCGGCCAACATCATATCAATCAGGCCGTATTTAATCGCTTCATAAGCATAACCAATGCCTTGGCTACCCGAAGAACACGCGCTCGAAGTCGGGATAATGCGGCCTTTCAAGCCGAAGAAAATACCGATATTGGCGGCAGTCGTATGCGGCATCATGCGCACATAAGTATTGGTGTTGAAATTGCGCGATGTGCCGGTGAGCAAAAGCTCACCCATATCGCCAATGTCTTTGGTACTGCCGACAGACGAACCGCACGCCACGCCCATACGGCCGTCGGTAATGCTTTCATCGCCCAGCAAGCCTGCATCCGTCAAAGCTTGTTCCGCCGCATCGACACACAAATGCGACACGCGTCCCATGCTTCTGAGCTGCTTGCGCGTCCAGTGTTCGGGAGGAGAATAGCCTTCAATCGGCGCCCCCAGTTGCGCTTCCAATTCAGGAAAACGTTCTCTCCAGTCCATGTATTTGACGGCATTTTTTTCGGCTTTAAAGGCCGTCTGAATACTTTGCCAATCACGGCCGAAAGCGGTAATACCGCCGATACCTGTTACTACGACTCTTCTGGTATTCAACACAAACCTCCGTTCACAGCAATCACTTGGCGCGTAATGTACGCCGCTTTTTCATCCATCAAAAAGCGCACCGCATGCGCCACTTCCTCGGGCAATCCCATACGCGCGACAGGGACGGCCTTTAAGATTTCTTCGACAGGCACGTTCTCATCGATAATATCGGTATCGATAAGGCCCGGCGCCACGCAGTTGACGGTAATTTTGCGTTTAGCCAACTCAACCGCCAGGGCTTTTGCCGCGCCGATTAGGCCCGCTTTGGACGCGCTGTAATTGACCTGACCACGGTTGCCCGTCAAACCGGACACCGATGCCATGCACACAATCCGTCCGGCTTTGCGGCGGCGGATCATCGGCATGGTCAAAGGGTGCAACACATTATAAAAACCGTCCAAATTGGTACGCAGTACCAAGTCCCAATCATCATCTGTAAAAGCAGGAAACGCATTGTCTCGCGTCAGACCGGCATTCAGTACTACGCCGTAATATGTGCCGTTTGCCTCAATGTCGGCAGTCAAAATTTCTCGGCAGGCTTCGCGGTTGGACACGTCAAACTGCAACACGCGCGCATTTCTACCCAATGTACGGATTTCTTCCGCGACGGCTTCTGCTTCATCGCGGCGGCTGCGGCAGTGGACGACAATATCAAAGCCGTCCTGCGCCAAACCAAGCGCGATGGCTTTGCCAATACCGCGATTAGACCCTGTAATTAAAATAGTTTCACTCATACATTTTCTCACTATATCGACGGGCCGTCTGAATCTTTGTCTTTTCAGACGGCCTTGTAAACGGTTTAAATGATTTGACCGTCTTTCGGACTGTACACATTTAAAGAAGCTTTTGCCAGCAAACCGTCCGGCGGCAACAGATGCTTCACATCTTCCGGCGCATCCGTCCAACGCAACTCGCAATCAAATACGCCCATACCGACCAAATCCTGAATGGACACATGCGCCCTAACTTCCAGCTCAGTACCGACAGGCACGGAATCGGCAAACAAATCCAGCTTGCGCGTTCCCAATAAAAAACCCAAGCGGACAGGCTCTCCGGCCTTTAAAGCCTCAATGCCTGCGAACGCGCCTATGCCCTGCGCCATCAATTCCATATAAGCCATAGACGGCAACACACCATCCTGCAGCAAAATATGCTTGTCGCCAACCGGCGCACGGCAAACCGTATAGTCATCGCCAAATTCTTTCACACAATCGATTAGCACCATATGTCCGCTGTGCGGAAGCAGCGAAGCCACATCATAAATCGGGGCACTCGGTATTGAAGGCATAAAATGTCATCCGGGAATAAATTACGTTACAATATGCATTATAACAGAGCCTAGCTTTTACTAACCCATTTCATTACAATGTATGAAAATGTAAAACATTGAAAGATATCATGCCTCAAAACGTTTGCCGTTTCAGCTTCAATATCGCCGCATGGCAGGCCTCCTCCAGCAAAATCAGTACGCCGGAGCAATGGCAGGACTGGGCGCAGGGAAAACTCGATACCGCCTCACTACCGGAGTGCAAACCCGCGCTCTCCTTTTTGCCGCCTATGCAACGCCGCCGCTTGGGAAAAACGGCGCGCTTGGTTTGTGATGCCGCATGGAATCTGGCCGACCAATATCCTGAAAGCGTACCGGTGTACGTTTCTCACGACGGCGAAAGCAACCGCAGCTTTGAATTGTGGCAAGAGCTTTTGAACACGCATACCGTATCGCCGACCTCATTCGGCCTGTCCGTCCACAACGCAACAATTGGGCAATGGTCGATGTTGCGTAAAGACATGAGCGAGCATACCGCGTTGGCCGTTGCCGCCGATTCCTTTGAAACCGCGCTGACCGAGGCATTCGCGCTTTTGCAAGACGGCGCACTATCCGTTTTAGTGATTGTTGCCGATGATCCGTTGTCTGAAGACTATCCCGTCTTGGCTACACGTGCGCCGTTTGCCTATGCATTGGCACTGGTCATCACAAAGGGCGAAGACTATACCTTAAGCTTGGAAACCACATCCGAAAGGCCGTCTGAAAACCCTAACGATACAACAGTCGAGCCCTATTGGAGCAGCTTGGAGTGGGTACGCTTCCTGCTTTTAGACGACCGACAACACACGCAACACTATGCCGGTAGAAACTGGCACTGGCAGAAAAACGTATGAAGACTTTAGACTATTTCCGTCGCTTTTTTGCCACACTCTTCGGCTTCATCCTCTTCGGCGTTGCAGGCGTATTGTTCAAAATCGCACTCTTGCCCTATACGCTAAAATCGACCAAAGGCGACATCAAACGCCAACTTGAAGCAAGACGCATGATAGGCAGAGTTTGGCGTTTCTTTGTCGGCTATCTGCAATGGTCGGGCGTATTGAGCGTCCGCTTCAACGGCTTGGAAAAACTCGGCAGGCCCGGCCAGCTCATTCTTGCCAACCATCCCTCGCTTTTGGATGTCGTCTTGCTGATCAGCCACTATTCCGAGCCGAACGTACTGGTTAAAAAAGACCTGTTGCACAACCCCAGCATGAAAAGCCAGATTATCGCTTCCGGCTACATCCCTAACGATGAAAGCATGGAAATGCTGGAAGAAATCGACGCCGTGTTCAAAAGCGGACAAAGTTTGCTGATTTTCCCCGAAGGCACGCGCACAGGCTGGGACGGACAGGTTAAAATGCACCGTGGCGCGGTATCGCTCGGTTTGCGCAGCGCATCAGTCATCACGCCCGTGTGCATCAAGATGACGCCGCCCAATTTTAAAAAGGGGCAACCGTGGTACAAAATCCCGCCACAAAAAATTCATTATGAAATTACCGTCGGCGACGACATCCTGCCAGAAGAATGGCTGGCAGAAAAACCCCTGCCCATCGCCGCACGCCGTTTAAACGAATACCTGCAAGACTATTTTACAAGGAAAACCACATGAGCAATTTAGAAAACCAAATCAAACAATTAATCATCGACAGCTTAGGTCTGGAAGACATTACCGTTGCCGACATCGGCAGCGAAGATCCGCTTTTCGGCGACGACGGCCTGGGTCTGGATTCGGTTGACGCATTGGAACTTGGTTTGGCCGTACAAAAAACCTTCGGCTTCCAGCTCGACGGTGAAAACGACAACCTGCGCGAAAACTTTGCCAACGTCAAAACTCTGGCCGAGTTCGTCAAGAGCCGCCAAGCATAAGGGAGAGACAAGATGACCGAACAAGAAGTACGCACCCTGCTGACCGATGCACTGGTTAACCTGTTTGAAATCGAACCAGAACGCATCAAACCCGAAACCAACCTCTACGAAGATTTGGAAATCGACAGCATCGACGCCATCGACCTTATCGACCACATCAAACGCGAAACCGGCCGTAAACTGCAAGCCGAAGACTTCCGTAATGTGCGCACCGTAGAAGACGTGGTTCAAGCGGTTTTTAAAGTACAACAAGATTCCTGATTCCGCTTTGAATCAGCATATTTTCAGACGGCCTTGTCAATCCGCAAGGTCGTCTGAACATCAATAAACAACATCAACCTTTCTCACTTATCCATAATATACAACTGACACCATGAAAAAATTCATTTCCCTACTGCTCTTACTCCCCGCCTTGTCTGCGCACGCTGAAATTTCTCTCATCAAAAAAATGACACATACCGAGTGTATGCAAGTCATCCGTGATTCATTGGATATGTATAACGATATAGTTTTTTGTGAAAAAGAGGCAAACGATGAGGCTGAAGACAACGGTTCGCTGGCATCGACTATGGCTGGATTTATCAACAGTAAATCAGCAATGTCGCCCATCTGCCCAACAGTCAAAAAAATGACCAAACAAGAGCAAACTCAATTTTATTCCCGCTATCCACAATCTCATGAACCCAAAGAGGTGGCAAAATTCTGTACCCCGAAAAACCGCAAACACATTGCCAAGCTCTATCCAAAATACTATAAGCTGCTCGTAGAATATGAAGCCTTTGAAAAAAATAAAAATAAGGAAGAAAACGAATAACCCAAGACGCCATCGACCTTATTGACCACATCAAACGCGAAAGCGACCGCAAACTGCAACCGGCAAACCTGCTCAAAGAACAATGATATTAATTGACTTCTCTCTTACGAAACAAAATATTTAATATCAAATCAATAATTTTCAACTGGAGAGTTATAAATATGGAATCATCTTTATCATCGATCTTTATTGTTCTTGCATTGTTATCTACCGGTTTCCTATCTGGTAAATTTCTTGCACCACCCCTTCGACAAGTCCTACTCAAACCCCTGTCCTTTATTGTCCTGCTGCTGCTCTTTTTCATGGGCTATGAGTTCGGCGGCGTCTTTACCGACCCGAATCTGGGCGCGGACATCGTCAAATATGCCCTGCTGCTCGCACTGATTATCAGCGCGTTTACCTTGATTGCGCTTTATCGCAAACCCGAAGCCTCGACTGCTCCCACTCCATCGGGCAGCTTTATCAAACCCTTTTACGGCTGTTTCAAAGCCTTTGCTTTTTTCGGTTTGGGTGTCGCGACATTTGCCTTTTTCGGGCGACAGGTCGGCAATCTGCCCATCGACAGCACCCATATCCTCTATCTGCTGATTTTCATGGTTGGCATAGACTTGGTTCATTTCCAGCTTGGCGGATTCGGACGTAGGATTTTCCTGCTGCCGCTTCTGACCGTTGCTGCAACCGCCGCCGCGTGTTTCGTTTTTTCGCTATGTTCGCCCTATTCGTTTGCCCAAAGCCTGGTATTGTCTGGCGGTTTCGGCTGGTTCTCCCTTTCGGGTCCTATGGTTGGAAAAGCTGTATCGCCCGAAATGGGTGCGGCAGCGTTTATGACCGATTTTTTCCGCGAAATGATCAGCATCGTCTTCCTGTATTTCTACGGACGAAAGCAGCCTATGGCGGCAATCGGCATTTCTGGCGCAGCGGCAATGGACTCCGCCCTACCCTTTGTCAAAGAAAACTGCCGTGTCGAATACATCAAATACGCCATCGTCAGCGGCTTTATCCTGACCCTTGTCGCACCGTTTTTTCTGTCCGCCGCCATTGCCATGTTGAACTGACCCTGCTATTTTACAAACAACTTTCAGACGACCTTTCCCCCTCAAAAAACCCCAAAAGTCGTCTGAAACCGAACACCATTATGAAAACACTGGGAAAACTCCTACTGACCCTCGCCAGCCTCGCCTATCCGCTTCTATGGTATTACGGAAGGGAAAACGGCGCATTTTTCTGGCTTGCAGTGGCCATGTGTGTGTTATGGCTGATACGCGCCGCCATGCCGCAAACCACAGCCCAACGCATTACGGCGATTATCCTTGCAGCCTTTTTTGCGGCGGTACTTGTTTTCAGATGGCCCGACTCGATGTATTGGTATCCCGTTGCCGTCAATGCGCTGATGCTTGCCGTTTTCGGCGGCAGCCTGTTTGCCAAACAAACGGTTATCGAACGCCTCGCTCGACTGCAACACCCCGACCTGCCGCCCGAAGGTGTGCTGCATACCCGTCGGGTTACGCAAATCTGGTGCGCGTTCTTTATCTTCAACGGCGCAACCGCCGCCATTTTGGCAGGCTTGCAATATTACGATTGGTGGGCGGCTTATACAGGCATTGTGTCGTATGTGTTAATGGGAATCTTATTTGCCGGAGAGTGGATTTATCGGAAATTGGTTTTGAAGGTTTAAACCATTAAAAATATTTCACCAATTAGACGAATAACCATAATGAAAAAAATCATCCTACTTACCCTGATTTCCTTCACATTTACCGCATGTTCTTCAACGTCTAAAACGCCTTTATCCCCTGAAGAAAAGGCAGAAGCCGAATACAAGAAAAATTATACGGAAGTTGCCAGCCACACCATCAAAACGCGCTCGGGAAACCTGACCGTCATTGACCGAATACACAATAGTTATTCTGACGATACTACAGCCAGCAGCATGAATTTGATGATTATCCGTAAATCCAATACGGTAAAAGCAAGGGCTGCACAAACAGCCGTATTTACAGCAACTTTTGCATTACTGATTCTTGCACGCAACAGCAATCATATTGGATATGAAGGCCCTGACCTGCTGGACAAACACAGTTTAAGCGGGAAGCCCATTAAACCGAATTTTGCGAATCCTGCTTTTGAACAATTCTCCCCAAAAGTTCGCGATTGGGCGGCAAAACAGTCATTTAAAGGCAATAGTGCCAATAAAAAACTATTTGTCCAACCGGGCCGTTTCTATTTGGTTTATGAAAAATTTAATAAACGAGACCGATTCTTTCTGAACAATGAAGTCAGCCTGTTTTTAGACGGACAAAACGGCAAAACCGATCGGTTACTCCATTGCTTCAAAAGAAGTGAAAGCCATTCATTGGAAGAGTGGCAGGCAAATGATTACGAATTGGTACGCCAAACGACAAACAAACAATACGATGAATGCTTGGCCCAATTCAAAGAAGATACCAAGGCAAATACATCAAAATTATAAAACCTTAGAACCATCATGCACCTAACCCTAATCCTATCCCCCGACCTACCCCAACACGACCTTATCGCCACGCATCCGAATTGGACGCGTGCTGATTTCAACCGCGCGGTTTTCCATCTGTCAGGCCGTCTGAAACAGGCAGGCGTGCAAACTGCCGCGTTGTGGTTTGACGATGCCGCGCTGTTTACCTGCGCCGTGTTGGCGGTATGGCATTCTGGCGGAAAGGTGTTATTGTTGCCCAATTTGGCGCAAGACAATTTGGAGTGGGGCAAAACGGCAGAAGCGTTTTTAACGGATTCAACAGATAAAAAGCTGTCTTCAGACGGCCTGAATATCTGGCACTTGCCTGATGTATTGACTCAAACAGAATCGGAAGGGCTACACACCTATCCTGAAAACCATCTGATTCCCGATCATGCCGAAGCATGGTTAAAAACATCAGGCTCCAGCGGCGAAGCGCAGATTATTGTGAAAACCACCGCGCAAATGCAGGCGGAAGCCCTGACTTTGGCAAATACGCTACCATTTGGACAACATGGTGAAACCGTGGTCGGCAGCGTGATTCCGCAACACCTTTACGGCTTCACGTTCCGCTTCGCACTCGCGCTGACAATGGGTTGGACTATGGAACGACAGCAGGCGGTTTATCCGGAAAACCTGCTTTCCAGCACGGCTGCATATGATAAAGTGGTTTGGATTGCCAGTCCGGCCGTACTCAACCGCTTGGGCGAAAACCGCAACTGGCAAAGTATCGGCCATAAAATTGCAGGCATTGTCTCGGCCGGTGGCGCATTGCCCGCAGCCACAGCAGATTTGCTGCAACAGGCTGCCGTCCGCCCGTTTGAAGTCTATGGCAGTACCGAAACCGGCGTGATTGCCTCACGTTGCGAACGCCAAGAATGGCAGCCTTTCAAAGGCGTGGAAATCGGGCAAAACGAAGAAGGCGCACTCTGGGCTTCTTCGCCTTGGTCGCCCGAACGCCGTCAAACAGCCGATTTGATTGAGCCGCAAGATGACGGTTTTCTGTTACTCGGTCGCCAAGACCGCATTATTAAATTTGAGGACAAACGCGTGTCGCTGACCCAAATCGAACACGAACTTTTACAACATCCTTGGATTGCCGATGCCCATTGCGGCCGCCATCCGCAACACCAACGCATTGCCATATGGGCGGCATTGAATGCAGACGGTATCGCCGCCTTGCGTGAGAAAGGCCGTGCTGCGGTTGCCGATACACTCAAACGCCATCTGGCCGCCACGCAGGACACTATTGCCCTGCCGCGTTACTGGCGTTTTACCGACAGCCTGCCGCGCAATGCCCAAGCCAAAATTGCAGCGGCAGATTTTCAGACGGCCTTTACCGTTGCCCAAACTTCGCCCGTTTGGTCGAAAACATCATCTGACGATGAAACCAATACCGAAACTTTTATCGGGCGCGTGCCTTTAGATTTGGTTTATTTCGGCGGCCATTTTGCCACCTTCCCGCTGGTTCCCGGCGTGGTCGAGCTGCAATGGGTGCGCAACCTGATCGCGCCCAAGCCATGGAGTAAACAGCGCGTCATCCGCATCGAAAATCTGAAATATCAGCAGTTTATCCGTCCTCACGATGAAGTGTCGGTAGAGCTGAAATACGATGAAGGTAAAAATAAACTGAGCTTTAAAATCAACAACGGAGAGCATCCGTGTGCATCAGGACGGATTGTGTTTGAGGCCGTCTGAATATACTTATTAACTTTTTAGTGGAAAACCAACAATATGCAACTCTTCCCTGCCCTAGAACAACGCTATTCCCACGAACACCAGTCCGCAGGCGAGGCTCAACGTCTGGCTCAAGAAATCGCTTTTGCACCGATTGTGTTCCAAGTTTCCCGCCTGATGGTGAAATTTGGCATTCTGGACTTGCTGAACGACCATCCAGACGGCCTCACTCAAGCCGAAATTGCTGAAAAAGCGAAAATCAGCAGCTACGCGGCACAAGTCCTGCTAGAAGCTTCGCTGTCTATCGGCACTGTCTTGACTCGCGACAACCGCTATTTCATCAGCAAGGCCGGTTGGTTTGTCCTCAAAGACAAAATGGCCCGCGTCAATATGGATTTCACGCAGGAAATCTGCTACCAAGGCATGTTTGATTTAGAGAAAACCCTGCAAACCGGCAAGCCCGAAGGCCTGAAAGTATTCGGCGATTGGCCGACCATTTACGAAGGCTTGTCTTCATTGCCAAGCATCGCGCAGGAAAAATGGTTTGCATTTGACCATTATTATTCCGACAATTCCTTCGCCGAAGCACTGAATACCGTGTTCGCCAAACCGGTTAAAAAACTGCTCGATGTCGGCGGCAATACCGGCCGCTGGGCGGAGCAATGCGTCAACCACAATGCCGAGGTCGAAGTAACCATCATGGATCTGCCGCAACAAATCGGTTTGATGCGCGAAGCGACCAAAGGCAAAAACGGCACGGACCGTATCCACGCCCATCCGGCCAACCTGCTTGATCCTGAAATTCCGTTCCCAACCGGTTTTGACGCAATCTGGATGAGCCAATTCCTAGACTGTTTTACCGAAGAACAAGCCACCAGCATTCTTCAACGCGCCGCTGCATCCATGAGTGAAAACACCAGCCTCTACATCATGGAGCCTTTCTGGGACAGACAACGCTACGAAACCGCCGCCTACTGCCTGACCATGACCAGCCTGTATTTCACTGCCATGGCCAACGGCAACAGCAAAATCTTCCACTCCGAAGACCTGATTCGTTGCGTTGAAAAAGCCGGATTGAAAGTCGCGGAAATTTCAGACGGCATCGGCCGCGGCCACAGCATCCTGCGCTGCGTTAAGGCCGTCTGAACATCATCTTTTAAACCCTAAAAAGAAACCGACCCCAACAGCCATTTCAGCTATCGGGGTCGGTTTGTTTTTAGGTATCAGCCTTAAAACATCAACCGCGCAACATCCATACTGCGCACACCACCGCAATCGCCACCAACAAAGCGACAAACAGTTGTCCCATTCCGGCCAATTTAGGCTGCTTGGCATCGATGGTTTTAAAGCCGTTAATCATCGGCGTAAGCAAATCCTGTTTTTTCACAAAGCGATACAGCAAAACAGCCGCGATATGTACGCCCGCCAAAACAGCTAAGACATTAAAGAAATTGACATGGATTTTTCGCGCCAGCGTACCAGCGTGTTCGCTGACCAAATGATTCAAAAAGCCGGAATTGGTAAACGTATTTTCATCGGCGGCAAATAAGCCTGTGGCCGTCTGGAAAACCAAGGCAGCCAATAAAGCGATGACCATCAGCGCGCCCAAAGGATTGTGGCCGACCAATTCGTCTTCAGCCATTCGGCCTTGCGTATAGCGGCGGATTTCGGAAAACGGACGCACAAATCGGCTGAATTTTGCCGTATCGCTGCCCCATATCCCCCAGCACAAGCGGAAAACCACCAACGCCAGCATCAACAAGCCGCCGCGCAAGTGCCATACCAGCATATCGCCGCCTTGGGTGGCGCTGTACCACATAAAACCCATCAATAACACCAAAAGCCAATGGAACAGGCGCGTAGGTGCGTCCCAAACTTTTATTTTTTGCTTCATTACCTTTTACTTTCTGATTTAAAATTAAATTTCTTATCTTGGAAGGTTACGCCATGCAGCCCATCTACACGCTTCCCGAATCGCTTCAGGCTTTTCAGACGGCCTTAGCATTTCCCGACGTATTCCGCCCCCGCGCCCAAGAATCACACAAAGGCACATACGGCACACTTGCCATTATCGGCGGCGCAACGGGAATGAGCGGCGCAGTGGTTTTGGCAGCCACAGCCGCCATGTATCAAGGGTGCGGCAAGGTTTGGGCGGGCTTCAACCAAGCCACGCTGCCTTTTGCCATTATTCCCGAACGCCCTGAAATTATGCTCGCCACTACGGCCCAACTAATGGAGCACAACGATGTCAGCGCACGCGTAATCGGCTGCGGCTTTGGTTTGGACGGATTATCAGAGCAGCTGCTGCCCCAAATCCTGTCTACACACCACGACCAGCCTTTATTGCTCGATGCCGATGCTTTGACACTGCTTGCCCGTTCTTCTGAATTGGCCGAACGCCTCAAATTGTACAAACATATCATCTTGACACCTCATCCGGCCGAAGCCACCCGCTTACTCGGCACCAATACCCAATCAGTTCAAGCTGACAGGCAAAAAGCCGTAACCGAAATCAGCCGTAAATATGGCGCGACCGTTGTATTGAAAGGCCATCATACATTAGTGGCCACTGCAGACGGCATAGTCTATACCAACACCAGCGGCAATGCCGGTTTGGCCACCGCAGGCAGCGGCGATGTCTTGAGCGGCATTATCGGCAGCCTGCTGGCTCAAGGCATTCCAATATTCCAAGCCGCCTGCGCCGGCGTATGGCTGCATGGTGCGGCGGCCGATGTCATCAAACACAGCAGCCAAATCGAAACCGGTATGCTCGCCGGAGAAATCGCACCTGCCGCCCGATGGCTGCGCAATATTTTATCAAAAGAATAATGCCGTCTATATAGCAAATACAAATCACAGGCCGTCTGAAAATCAATTCTTATCTTCAGACGGCCTTATTTATTCTAATCCATTTTGCAAATTAAGGTTAAGGCGTGTATCCTTGGTTTCCTTTAAAAACAACTTCACAACATATCATCATGAACACCCTCAACAAAATCAGTAATTTTATCGGAAAGACCTTTTCCCTCTGGGCCGCACTCTTTGCCGGCATCGCTTTTTTCGCACCCGACACCTTCAAATGGGTCGGCCCTTACATTCCTTGGCTACTGGGCATCATCATGTTCGGCATGGGCTTGACCCTCAAACCCTCCGACTTTGACATTTTGTTCAAACACCCCAAAGCCGTCATTATCGGCGTGATTGCCCAATTCACCATCATGCCTGCGACTGCCTATCTGCTGGCGAAACTGTTGAACCTGCCTGCCGAAATCGCGGTCGGTGTGATTTTGGTTGGCTGCTGCCCGGGCGGTACGGCTTCCAATGTGATAACCTATTTGGCGCGCGGCAATGTGGCTTTGTCGGTTGCCGTTACATCGGTTTCCACCCTGATTTCCCCATTGCTGACTCCTGCCATCTTCCTGATGCTTGCCGGTGAAATGCTGGAAATCCAAGCAGGCGGTATGTTGATGTCCATCGTCAAAATGGTTTTGCTCCCCATCGTTTTGGGCTTGATTGTCCATAAAGTCTTGGGCAACAAAACTGAAAAACTGACCGATGCGCTGCCGCTGGTTTCCGTTGCCGCCATCGTGCTGATTATCGGCGCGGTTGTCGGCGCCAGCAAAGGCAAGATTATTGAAAGCGGCCTGCTGATTTTTTCAGTTGTCGTACTCCACAACGGCATCGGCTATCTGCTCGGCTTCTTTGCCGCCAAATGGACCGGCCTGCCTTATGATGCACAAAAAACGCTGGCCATTGAGGTCGGTATGCAAAACTCAGGCTTAGGCGCCGCCCTTGCTGCCGCACACTTTGCTGCCGCGCCGGTTGTTGCCGTTCCCAGTGCATTGTTCAGCGTGTGGCACAATATCTCCGGCTCGCTTTTGGCAACTTATTGGGCAGCCAAAGCCGATAAAAATAAAGAATCCTAAACGTCTTTAATCATAAGGCCGTCTGAACAGATTCCGTTCAGACGGCCTTTATTTTGAAATCAAGCAGAATTATTGTTTCACGGCTTCGATTTGAATATTGATGTTTACTTTTTTGCTCATACCGGCACCTACCAAATAATCCAAGCCCCATTTGGTGCGGTCGATGGTGGTACTGAAGTCGCCGCCACACACTTCTGCTTTTGCCATCGGGCTTTGGTAGCAGTTGAATTTATCGGCTTTGAGTTTTACCGGCGCAGTTTTGCCGTTCATGGTCAGATTGCCGTCAACAGACAGCAGTTTTTTGCCGTTGAAATTGAATTTGGTGGATACAAAACGGATTTCAGGGTATTTGTCTGCATTGAAAATATCGGCAGATTTCAAGTGTTGGGTAAAGTGGTCAGAACCGGTTTGCAGTTTGGACAAAGGCAATACGATATCGATGGAGCCTTGGCGTTTGGCACGGTCAAATTCCAAATTGCCGATCAAACCATAAATACCACCGACGTTGGTGCTGGTGTTGAAATGGTCGATGGCAAAGCGGGCATTGGTGTGGAATTCGTCCACTTTATAAACAGCGGCAGACGCAGCAGAAGCCAACATGGCCGAACACAATGCAAACATGATTTTTTTCATCGTCTTATCCTTAAAAATGTGAGAAGTTCCCTATCATATCACTTTTTGATGCCAACATCTTTTGCAACTGAGAAAGACAGCGTTTCATTTTAAGAAAACTTCAGGCCGTCTGAAGGATTGAGCAGCAAATTCAGGTGAAGCAAATACAGTTTAGTTTTATTACAAAATAGCGTGCTTCATCGCTCGTAATTGGTATAAAATACCGAGTTATTTCTACAACGGGCCGCCAACCAACCAGCCTATTTCAGACGGCCTCAGCATAAAACAAAGGAACAAAAATGCCTGAATACCGCTCCAAAACCTCTACCCACGGCCGCAATATGGCAGGCGCGCGCGCATTGTGGCGTGCGACCGGCGTAATGGAAACCGACTTCGGCAAACCGATTATCGCCATTGCCAACTCCTTCACCCAATTCGTCCCAGGCCACGTACACCTGCACAATATGGGTCAACTGGTTGCCCGTGAAATCGAAAAAGCCGGCGGCATTGCCAAAGAATTCAACACCATCGCCATTGACGACGGTATCGCCATGGGCCACAGCGGCATGCTCTACTCCCTGCCCAGCCGCGACCTGATTGCCGACTCCATCGAATACATGGTCAACGCCCACTGCGCCGACGCGCTGGTGTGCATTTCCAACTGCGACAAAATCACCCCGGGCATGCTGATTGCCGCCATGCGCCTGAACATTCCGACCATCTTTGTTTCCGGCGGCCCGATGGAAGCCGGTAAAGTTATCGGCGTGGCCAATATTCAGCCCGAACGCCGTCTGGACTTGATTGATGCCATGATCGAATCAGCAGACGACAATATCAGCGATAAACAAGTCGAAGAAGTCGAACAAAACGCCTGTCCGACTTGCGGCTCCTGCTCCGGCATGTTTACCGCCAACTCCATGAACTGCCTGACCGAAGCACTCGGCCTGTCCCTGCCCGGCAACGGTTCATACTTGGCGACCCACGCAGGCCGCAAAGAATTGTTCCTCGAAGCCGGCCGCATGATTGTCGAAATCACCAAACGCTATTACGAGCAAGACGACGAAACCGTATTACCGCGCAGCATCGCCACCAAAAAAGCGTTTGAAAACGCCATGACCATGGACATCGCTATGGGCGGTTCTACCAATACCATTTTGCACTTGCTCGCCGTTGCTAACGAAGCCGGTGTCGATTTCAAAATGGCAGACATCGACCGCCTGAGCCGCGTTGTGCCTTGCATCTGCAAAACCGCGCCAAACAACCACGACTACTACATGGAAGACGTGCACCGTGCCGGTGGCATCTTCGCCATCCTGAAAGAATTGGACAAAGCAGGCAAACTGCACACCGACGTGTACACCATCCACGCGCCGACACTGAAAGACGCGATTGAAAAATGGGACGTGACCAACCCTGAAAACACTCATGCCATCGAGCGTTTCAAAGCGGCTCCAGGTGGCGTACGCACTACTCAGGCGTTCTCGCAAAACCGTATGTGGAAAACCCTCGACCTCGACCGCGAAAAAGGCTGTATCCGCGATGTTGAACATGCCTACTCGCAAGACGGCGGCTTGGCAGTATTGTTCGGCAACATCGCCGAGCGCGGTTGCGTGGTAAAAACCGCAGGCGTGGACGAGAGCATCCTCAAATTTACCGGCCGCGCCCGCGTGTTTGAAAGCCAAGAAGATGCAGTAGAAGGCATTTTGGGCAACCAAATTGTGGCAGGCGATATCGTCATCATCCGCTACGAAGGCCCTAAAGGCGGCCCGGGCATGCAAGAAATGCTGTACCCGACTTCTTACCTGAAATCCAAAGGTTTGGGCAAAGCCTGCGCCCTGCTGACCGACGGCCGCTTCTCCGGCGGTACTTCCGGCCTGTCCATCGGCCACGCTTCACCTGAAGCGGCAGAAGGCGGCGCCATCGGTTTGGTACACGAAGGCGACACCATCGAAATCGACATTCCAAACCGCAGCATCCACCTTGTCATTTCCGATGAAGAGCTTGCCGCACGCCGTGCCGAAATGGAAGCGCGCGGCAGCAAAGCGTGGAAACCGGAAAACCGCGACCGCTACGTCTCCGCGGCCCTGCGTGCCTACGGCGCGATGGCGACTTCCGCCGACAAAGGCGCAGTACGCGACGTATCGCAAATCGAACGTTAATTAACCTGACATTAAGGCCGTCTGAACGCTTTCAAGTGTTTCAGACGGCCTTCATTCAAACGGACAAATATGGACAAATTCATTTTAGCGATGATCGGCATGGCCATTGCCCTGTTGATTATTATTGGCGGCGGATTTATCGCTGTTGAATATTTCAAATCCCATCCTGAAGCATTCCAAGTCAAGCCGCTATCAAAATAATCATTTAACGGCATGAGTTTCAAGGGGAAAGAGCCGTAGCTCAAGGCCGTCTGAACGCAGTACATATAATGAAACACATTCTTTACTGGTTGGGTGGTTTTGCCGTCGCGCTCGGTATATTCCAATACTACGAAACCCATCGCTATTCCGAAGACCAGCTCATCTACGCCCAACCGCCGCAAAATCGTTCTGCCGTTGCCGATTTTGACGCCTTGGCGTATTTAAACTTCCTCCGCTCCTCAGCCAATCTGCCCGCACTGGCGCACTCAGACACACTCGAACGCGCCGCGCGCAATCATGCCCGCTATCTGCTGCAAAACCCTGACGACGGTCATGACGAACACAATACGCGCAATCCCTTTTATACAGGCCCACGCCCATCAGACCGCACGCGCAAAGCCGGTTATGCCTATAAAGGCGTGCATGAAAACGTCAGCACCGGCCAGCATCCGCCAAACGAAAAAATCAACGACCATCTACCTGCCCAACATCAACTGGACAATCTGATGACAGCGATTTATCACCGTCTCTCCTTACTCGATCAAAATATCGACGAGGCCGGTGCAGCATTTGAATCGCAAGGTAAACAAATTGCGTTGAGCATCAATCAAGGCGACAGCAGATTCAACAGCCTCTGCCAAAAAAACCGCCCCCTATCCGACCTCAGTCGCTCGTTTTATCAAGATGCCTGTCATGGCCATGCCATTGTTTATGCGGATGAAATCTCCAACCGCAAACTCCGGCCTTACATCACCTATCCGCAAGGCAATTTCGCCTCGCCGGTTTTCCACGGCGAACGTCCCGACCCTATGCCACATTATGAAATGACCGGCAATCCGGTCAGCATTGCCTTCTCAGAGCAATCGCCTCCGGTCAAAATGCGTTTGTTCAAACTGTATCAGGACACAAAAGAAATCAGAGACGTCAAAATCTTAGATAAAGATAATGACCCAAACCGCCTCCTGACCGAACGCCAATTTGCGCTGTTTCCTTTACAGCCATTGGAATACGACACCGACTACCGTGCCGTGTTCCAATACCATCAAAACGGAAAAGACAAAACGGCCGAATGGACATTCAGCACGCAAAAACCCGATTATCCTTACTTCATCGTCAAAGGCGGCGAAACGCTGGCCATTGAATCCGGACAAAAATATTTTATCCATTGGCAGGATTTTTGGTGCTTGAAGCAATGCGAACGCTACAACTACCGCATGAACCGCGACAGCCAACTCGACATTATCGAACGGCAGGCCGGCGGTATTATTATCCGTGTCAACGGAAGCAAAGGCAGCAGCATCCGCTTAATGCCCGAAGGCGAAGACAGGCGCGCCATTACACTTTATTTATGGAAATAAAGCCGTTTTCAGACGGCATGAAGCACCAAAAAGCTGATAAAATACCGCCTCACCACCCTACGGCAAGCTATCCAATATGACCAAACATCCGCAAACAGCAGCCAATACCCGCTATGCCTTTGCCAGCATTGCCGCCATGTTGGCCGCGTTTTTACTGTTCGTTGCCGTGATGTTGTTGCCTTTGGGGCTGACGGCGGACACGCAAGTGATCCTGATACGGTTTTCACTCTACGCAATCGTGCTGTTTGCCGTACTTGGCGGTATTTTTTCTGTACGCGTTGCCTATTTGCGTAAAAAGAACGGAGCATGACATGACCCAAGCCGATAAAATTCCACAAGAAATCCGTCTCCAGCAAGAGCGGCGCGTACTGACTTTGGTCTATGTTGACGGTGCCAAAAGCCTTCCTGCCGAATACCTGCGCGTGTACTCGCCCAGCGCGGAAGTGCGCGGACACGGTCCAGGCCAAGATGTTTTGCAAACAGGCAAAGCCGAAGTCAGCATTACCGATTTGGACCCCGTCGGCCAATACGCATTGAAAATTACTTTTTCAGACGGCCATGACAGCGGCCTTTACGATTGGGACTATCTCTACCGACTGGCGCATAATCAAGATGCGCTTTGGCAAGACTATCTTGACCGCCTCGAGAAAGCCGGTGCGTCCAGAACGCCAAGTGCCGAAGATTTAAAACCCAAACACACACATTCCTGCGGTAGCGGCGGTTGCGGCGGAAAGGCCGTCTGAAAAAAGGCGAGACCGTAATATTGGACGACGGCAGAATCATTGACGGCAAAGCGTTCCTCCCTCGTCCAAAAAAGGACGGGTGTGGCTATCTTCAGCGATACCAAAGCCTACCCGCAGGCAGTGCGTGCCGCTCAAAACGCAGACATTTTGCTGCATGAAACAACCTTTGCCGCAGGCGATGAAGAGACAGCAGAACGAGTGTTCCATTCGACCGTATACAATGCCGCCAAACTGGCTTTGCAAGCCAATGTGAAACAACTTTACCTGACCCACATCAGCGCACGTCATACTGAAGAAGAGCAACGCCTGATGCTGGAGCGGCAGGTACAAACTATATTTCCCGCGTCGAAAGTGGTTGGCGATTTCGACGTATTCGATATCTGAATCCGTATTATTTTAAGAAGGCAGACACTATGAGCGACCACAAAACCCATTTCGGCTTCACGACTGTTGACGAAGACGAAAAAGCAGGCAAAGTTGCCGAAGTCTTCCACTCCGTGGCAAAAAACTACGACATTATGAATGACGTAATGTCCGGCGGTCTGCACCGTGTTTGGAAACATTTCACCATCAATACCGCCCGTCTGAAAAAAGGCGACAAAGTATTGGATATCGCCGGCGGTACAGGCGATTTGTCCCGAGGCTGGGCGAAACGTGTGGGCAAAGAAGGCGAAGTTTGGCTGACAGACATCAACTCCTCCATGCTGACGGTCGGCCGCGACCGCCTGCTCAACGAAGGCATGATTTTGCCCGTATCATTGGCAGACGCTGAAAAATTGCCGTTCCCCGACAACTATTTCAATTTGGTTTCCGTCGCATTCGGCCTGCGCAACATGACGCACAAAGATGCCGCGCTGAAAGAAATGTACCGCGTATTGAAACCGGGCGGCACCCTGCTGGTGTTGGAATTCTCCAAAGTGTACAAACCTTTGGAAGGCGTGTACGACCTCTACTCTTTCAAACTGTTACCGATTATGGGCAAACTGATTGCAAAAGATGCCGACAGCTATCAATACCTTGCCGAGTCCATCCGTATGCATCCCGACCAAGAAACCTTGAAACAAATGATGCTGGATGCAGGCTTCGACAGCGTGGATTACCACAACATGAGCGCAGGCATCGTCGCCCTGCATAAAGGTGTGAAATTCTAAGGCCGTCTGAAACAAACACAAAGGGCGTGATTGATAGACACGCCCTTTGTTTTTAAACCTTATCCAAGCCAATCTAACACGAACCAAAGGCCGTCTGAACAGCCGTAAAACGAAATCAAATATCTCGATTACACCATTCAGACGGCCTTAATACGTTCAAATCAGCTTATGTCCCTGCTTTCACGCTTTGCCATTGGCGGACCATAAATTTCAACGCCGCCGGTTGGATAGGTACCATGATAAAGCTGTTTTTCAAATCCTCATCGGTCGGGAAAATCGTATTGTCGTTTCTAAACTCTTCATCCATCAGCTCTTGAGCCGGTTTGCTGGACGGCGCATAAGTAACAAAATTGCCGTTTTTCGCCGCAACTTCAGGATCTAAGAAATCATTGATATACGCATGGGCATTGGCCACATGTTTGGCATCTTTCGGAATCACAAACGAATCCACCCAAATCCCCACGCCTTCTTTCGGCATCATCACGCGGATTTTTTCCTTGCCGCCTGCTTCTTCGGCACGGCGTTTGGCAATGTTCAAATCACCGCCAAAACCAATCGTTACGCAAGTATCGCCGCGCGCTAAATCATCGATAAAACCGGACGAGGTAAAACGCTTGATGTACGGACGGTTTTTCTTCAAAACTTCCGTAGCCGCCTTAATATCTGCCGTTTCGCTACTGTTTGGATTTTTACCCATATAGTTCAACACCATAGGATAAATCTCCGCCGCGCTGTCCAAATAGCTGATGCCGCATTGTTTAAGTTTGGACGTGTATTCAGGGTTAAACACCAAATCCCATTGATTGTCCGGTAGTTTGTCCGTACCCAAAGCCTTTTTTACACGCTCGGTATTGATGGCGAAAGTGTTAGTCCCCCAATAAAATGGAACGGCATATTCGTGGTTCGGATCAACGCCTTCCATCAACTTCATTAATTGTGGATTGAGGTTTTTATAGTTGGGAATCAGGGATTTGTCGATTTTCTGATACGCACCTGCCTTAATCTGCCTACCGACAAACGCATTGGAAGGACCCACGATGTCGTAACCCGACTTGCCGGTCAACACCTTGCTCTCCAGTGTTTCATCGCTGTCATATACATCGTAAGTTACTGCGATACCGTGTTTTTTCTCAAACGCGGCAACCGTCTCGGGATCGACATATTCCGACCAGTTGTAAATGCTCAATACCTTTTGATTATCGGTTTGCGCCGCCTTGTCGGCAGAGTTTTTGTCCGAGCCGCCGCAGCCGGCCAGCGCCAGCGCAGTCAGTACGATGAGGGGCAGATGTTTGGCCATTATCATTCCTTGCGTATCCGGTTGAAAAGAGAAAGGCATTATAAAGCAGGCAAGCCGGGGCGGATAGGCTTCATTGTTAAAAGATATCGACCCGCTTAGGGCCGTCTGAAAGACAGCTTGCCGCCAACTTAAAACCTTTCTGCCGATAGCTTGAAATATGGTTTTGCGGTAAGATAACGCCCATTCGTTTTTAATCGCAACGCGCCGTCCGGGCCGTCTGAAATCCTTGTAAAAAATTTATCGAGACATTATGAAAACCACCGAACTACGCCAAAAATTCCTGAAATTTTTTGAATCTAAAGGCCACACCATCGTCCGCTCCTCCTCGCTCGTGCCACACGACGACCCGACCCTGCTGTTTACCAACGCAGGCATGAACCAATTTAAAGACGTGTTCCTCGGCTTTGACAAACGCCCCTACAACCGCGCTACTACCGCGCAAAAATGCGTACGCGCAGGCGGCAAACACAACGACTTGGAAAACGTCGGCTACACCGCCCGCCACCATACCTTCTTTGAAATGATGGGCAACTTCTCCTTCGGCGACTACTTCAAACGCGACGCGATCCACTTCGCTTGGGAATTCCTGACTTCCCCCGAATGGTTGAACATCCCTAAAGAAAAACTGTTGGCGACCGTTTACGCAGAAGACGACGAAGCCTACAACATCTGGTTGAACGAAATCGGCATGCCTGCCGAGCGCATCGTCCGCATCGGCGACAACAAAGGCGCGAAATACGCATCCGACAACTTCTGGCAAATGGGCGACACCGGCCCTTGCGGCCCTTGCTCCGAAATTTTCTACGACCACGGCGAAGAAATCTGGGGCGGTATTCCGGGCAGCCCTGAAGAAGATGGTGACCGCTGGATTGAAATTTGGAACTGCGTGTTCATGCAGTTCAACCGCGACGAACAAGGCAATATGAATCCGCTGCCTAAGCCTTCCGTTGATACCGGCATGGGCTTGGAGCGTATGGCCGCCGTCATGCAGCATGTTCACAGCAACTACGAAATCGACTTGTTCCAAGACCTGCTCAAAGCCGTTGCCCGCGAAACCGGCGCGCCATTCAGCATGGAAGAACCCAGCCTGAAAGTCATCGCCGACCACATCCGCTCCTGCTCCTTCCTGATTGCAGACGGCGTATTGCCTTCCAACGAAGGCCGCGGCTACGTATTGCGCCGCATTATCCGCCGCGCCGTGCGCCACGGTTACAAACTAGGCCAGAAACAGGCGTTTTTCTACAAACTCGTGCCCGATTTGGTGAAAGAAATGGGCGCCGCGTATCCTGAGTTGAAAGAGAAACAGACACAGATTATGGAAGCCTTGCGCGCGGAAGAAAGCCGCTTCGGCGAAACGCTGGAAAAAGGCATGGGCTTGTTCAACCAAGTGCTCAACGGCATGAAATTCCTGAAACTGGAAAGCTTGTTGCCGCAAGACGGTATAGGCAAACCTCTGACATTGAAAACCGCAGATGGTGTGGAATTTACCGCCGCTTCCCGTGTTGCTCCGAGCAAAAAGCAAATCGTTATCCGTCCTCGAGTTTCAGGTAGCCTGAACGAAGGCATGTATATCGATTTGCAGGCTGCTTTGGAAACCGCCCATATTCCCGACGCGGAAAAACCGTTTGCCGAAGCCTTGAATACCTACTTGATGGACAACATCGCCAACAGCAAACTCGTTATCAGCGGCGAACACATCTTCAAACTCTACGACACCTACGGCTTCCCCTACGACCTGACCGCCGACATGGCGCGCGAATTGGGTATCGATTTGGACGAAGCAGGCTTCGAGCGCGAAATGGAAGCCCAACGCGCACGCGCACGCGCCGCACAAAGTTTCAAAGCCAACGCCCAACTGCCTTACGAAGGTCAGGACACCGAGTTTAAAGGTTATAGCGAACGCCAAACCGAATCCAAAGTCCTCGCCCTTTACAAAGACGGCGAGCAAGTCAACGAATTGAACGAAGGCGACGAAGGTGCCGTCGTTATCGACTTTACCCCGTTCTACGCAGAATCCGGCGGCCAAGTTGGCGACGTCGGCTATATCTTCGCAGGTGAAAACCGCTTCGAAGTACGCGATACCCAAAAAATCAAAGCGGCCGTATTCGGCCAATTCGGCGTACAAACTTCAGGCCGTCTGAAAGTCGGCGACAGCGTTACCGCCAAAGTGGATGACGAAATCCGCAATGCCAATATGCGCAACCACAGCGCGACCCACTTGATGCACAAAGCCCTGCGCGATGTATTGGGCGAACACGTTGAACAAAAAGGCTCTTTGGTTACCGCCGAATCCACCCGTTTCGACATTTCCCATCCACAAGCAGTAACTGCCGAAGAAATCGCCGAAGTAGAACGCCGCGTCAACGAAGCCATTTTGGCCAACGTTGCCGTCAACGCAGCCATTATGAGCATGGAAGATGCCCAAAAAACCGGCGCCATGATGCTCTTCGGCGAAAAATACGGCGACGAAGTACGCGTACTGCAAATGGGCGGTTTCTCTACCGAATTGTGCGGCGGTACACACGTTTCACGCACCGGCGACATCGGCCTCTTCAAAATAATCAGCGAAGGCGGTATTGCCGCAGGCGTGCGCCGTATTGAAGCCATCACTGGCCTGAACGCACTCAAATGGGCACAAGAACAAGAGCGTTTGGTTAAAGATATTATTGCCGAAACCAAAGCCCAAACCGAAAAAGACGTACTGGCAAAAATCCAAGCAGGCGCAGCACACGCCAAAGCATTGGAAAAAGAATTGGCACGCGCCAAAGCCGAACTCGCCGTCCATGCAGGCGCCAAACTCTTGGACGATGCAAAAGACTTGGGCGCAGCCAAACTCGTTGCCGCACAAATCGAAGCCAATGCCGCAGCCCTGCGTGAAATCGTGACCGACTTGACCGGAAAATCAGAACAAGCCATCGTATTGCTCG
The DNA here is from genome assembly GCF_051958295.1 of Neisseria sp. P0014.S002. Lineage (NCBI taxonomy): Bacteria > Pseudomonadati > Pseudomonadota > Betaproteobacteria > Neisseriales > Neisseriaceae > Neisseria > Neisseria sp. P0014.S002. Next base: position 128,948 of record NZ_JBQCVO010000006.1, read on the forward strand.
CCGCAGTCAACGACGGCAAAGTTTCCCTGTGCGCCGGCGTATCTAAAGCCTTGACCGGAAAAGTGAAAGCAGGCGACTTGGTCAAATTCGCAGCCGAACAAGTCGGCGGCAAAGGCGGCGGCCGTCCTGACTTGGCGCAAGCCGGCGGTACAGATGCCGACAAATTGCCTGAAATGCTGGTAAGCGTGGAAGGTTGGGTTAAAGAGAAGCTGTAATATAGGAAAGTACAGGCTGCCTGAAAGTGGGTTTCAGGCAGCCTAAATTTCTGTATTTTGGAGAAAAAGAATGGAATTTTTTGAAAAAATTATTTTGGTAGTAATATCTGGTTGGATTGGAAATAAAATTACTAAAATATTTCAAGAAAAAGCATTTCGCAATCAACAAAAGATTAAAAATGCAGAAGCAGAGATGGAAAGGTTGACAGCAATTAGCACTAGATTGATTCAAGCGGTAAGTAAAAGAAGATTTGCATTACAAAATCTAATCGATGCGCTTATTACTACAAAAAATATTGAAAAGGATGACCCTCTTAGAGTAACTTATAGGGAAGCAGTTCAATCATGGAATTTAGAATTGCAATTACTATTATTAGAATTATCTAGCTTATCTTTAGAGGGTTTAGCAAACCGTTTAGAGTATAGTGTACAAAGGCAGTTTTATCTGGCGCATGAAGAACTTAATTTTTATTTAAACAATCAAGGAAAAGATAAGTTAAATAATATATTAAAAAGCATATTAGATAGACTTAATCAAGTTTATGCCTCTACCCAAGAAATAAATAATATCTTAATTAAAGAAGCTCATGATAAAAAAGAAGAAATTCTTAATGGGAATACCGAAGAGTTATCTGCATATAATTTAAACAAAGCCTCCAACTGGACACTATTGGTTGCGATCTTTCATTCCACCCCGAATGTCCTTCGCGTACCTCGATCGTACTAAGATTTTCTCTTGCCATTTATCATTTGGGTGTAAGGGGCGGGGTCTCAGTAGCATAGCTGCTAATTGTGCTTTTTCATCATAAGTAAGTTGACTTATATCTTTACCAAAATGTTCCTGAGTTGCCCTTTTAACTCCATATAGGTGGCTACCAAAAAATGCATTGTCTAGATAGCAATCAATAATTTGCTTCTTAGAAAATTTAAAATTAACAATAAAAGCTAATATTGATTCATAAATCTTTCGATATAAGGTACGTTCTTTGAAGCCAGTAATAGTACGCACCATTTGCATATCAATTGTGCTTGCACCACCGAATTTTTCTCCAAAAAGAAATTTTTTGCATTCTCTAAGTATAGACCGAAAATCTACTCCACAATGTTTCAAGAAACGTCTATCTTCGAGAGCCATTACTAGATAGTGTAGTTCATCATAATCATCATAACTAATTATTTGGATATAAGAGATTTTCTCAATTTTCTCTCTTATTAAAAACAAATCTTGATTTATCGTTATTAGGAAATTTCTAATTTTTCTATTATTGGGGCTGGAGGATAACATAAAATAAATCTATTTAAAGTATTGTAAATATTCTACTGAACGAATTTCTTACAGTCAAATAACTATAGTAGCAAACTGTAGCCTATACTACATCCCCTATCTACAGGCAGCTCAAATCTTAAATGTGTTCATCCACTCTGCTAATTCCTTTGTGTAACTGAGTACTTTCACCGTACCACAATATTTTGATAAATAGACTGTAGTACAGCATTCCCACCAACCGCGTGCGTGGCTACGCCACACACCCTACCTGCGGGCGACGCAAACCTTAAGATTAAGGTGTAGGGTGTGTGCGGTACGCACGCACGCGGTTTTTGTTGCTACCGAATGATTCCAAACCATGCCGTAATCCAGTCGGTAGCAAACGCAGCTTGGGTCATGTACCAACAAAACTCAATATCAAAGGCCGAGACCTTTGCAAAATTCCCCAAAATCCCCTAAATTCCTACTAAGACATTTAGGGGATTTCTTATGACCATCTTCTTTCAGCAAACCGCACAAGCCATGATTGCCAAACACATCGACCGCTTCCCACTATTAAAGTTGGATCAGGTGATTGATTGGCAGCCGATCGAACAGTACCTGAATCGTCAAAGAACCCGTTACCTTCGAGACCACCGCGGCCGTCCCGCCTATCCCCTGTT